>LBCX01000005.1 GCA_001657575.1 Bacteroidales bacterium Barb4 | reverse complement strand
AAGAACCTTAATAACTTACGGTTAATTTCTTATACGGGTCTTTATTTCAAGAAAAGCCGCATAATACCAAACAGGGGTGTAAGTTTTGCTTATACAGGGTTATGGTTTATTATGCGGTTTCCTTTCTTTTTGAATTTAGTGTTTTTTAATCCTGCAATATTATCTCTTTTTTACACGGGGCAAATCTAAGGTAACAGGGTTTCAAACCCTGTTAGGGGTTCTGTAAAACCTAAATTGATTGTTTCAGGATTTCAGACTCACAAAAGCATGGCAAAACCCGTCTTTCTGCTCTTCAACCGCAAGTTGCAGATTTAGTGCGCCCAATTCCCTGTCAAGCCATTTGGGGACGTGCATACAGATGATTTCCAATTCGATAAAGTCTTTTTTCCCTTCCAGAAACGGCAACAGTATTTCCTGAGAGTTGAGAGAACTGTTTTTTTGCTGCACTTCTATCAGGTTGATTTGAAACATGCCGCTGTCAATATCGCCGACAGGCGAGGGTGTGGGGATAATCATTTCCGCACCGCCCGTTTGCCCGCCTCCGTGGCACGAAAAACATCCGCCGGCACACGCATCAAGTTCGGCACCCAATGCCTCCGCCTGCTCTTTTATTTGCGGGAAAACAGCCACCGGCGAACCGCTTACGCCCCATATCCTGACGCCTAATTCCTCTTCGAAAATGACATTGAACAAACCCGCTTTTTTTTGCATCGCAAAGGTTTTGCAACCGTCCAACTGCGCCACGATGCCGGACAGATAAGGTCGGATGGCGGATAAAGTCAGTTTTCCGGCGGGGTCATACGCTATTTCGCGCAGACAGCGGCTGCCGCAGTCATCGAAATCGTACAGTTTTATGGTTCCCGATTCGCTGAACGGCAACGCATTTCCTTTTTCATCAACTAATGCTGCTATCTTCATGTTTTTTAATATCCGTGTTTCTTTCCTTTTATCAAATCAATATCAATGCGGATGACGTTTGTGGCATTGAGATTGCCTTTGGGAAATTCAAACTTTTTGTCGGTAAACAGTCCGACAATTTTGTTGAGGGCGGCGATTTTCTCGTTTTCGTCCTCCACAAAAAAGGCTTTTCCGAAGCCGATTACCGTGTGGTGTCGTGCTTCAAAATCGCAGGCTTTGTCGTCTTCGATGATACTGAAACCGGTATAGATTTCAAAGCAGACGTTATTGTTGCGTTTCAGGATTTCAATCTTTGTCCCCGCTTTGGCGGCATGGAAATAAAGCGAATTGCCGTCGTAGGCGTAAAACAGCGGCACGAGAAAGGGCGTGTTGTTGTCCGAAAGTGCCAAGTGCATTACTTTTTCGCCATAAACAATGGCATCAATTTCTGCACGGTCGGTAATTTCCCGTTCCTTGCGGCGCATGATGCCGTGCGGATGTCCTTCGCCGCTGCCGTGCGGATGTGTCGGTTGGTGTTGTATTTCTGTCATTTGCTAAAAATTAACTGATTATTATTCTGATGCTACGCAAATTTTGCAAACAAGTCTGAATTTGCCGTTTTCAAGGTTGATTGCGTATAATCAAGTCTGAATTCGTCGTTTTCAAGGTCGATTGCGTGCAATCAAGTCTGAATTTGCCGAATTCGTGGTCAATTGTATACAATCAAGTCTGAATTTGTCGAATTCGTGGTCGATTGTATACAATCAAGTCTGAATTTGTCGTTTTCAAGGTCGATTGCGTGCAATCAAGTCTGAATTTACCAAATTCAAGGTTGATTGTCAAAAAGTCCCTGAACTTCATCGCACAGCCGCACCACTTTTTCCATGTCGGCAACTTCGGGCGTGCCGTGGTGGTATTCATCAAGAAAACAGATACCGAAAATATGGTCGAGCGAGCGTATGTCGCGGCTCAGTTCGTGCGGAATTTCAACCAACCGGCACACTTCCTGTGCCAGATTGATGAAATTATGACTCATCGGTTCCACGCCATGTAATTCGCACAACGCCACCAAGTAACGCTCAAGCGATACGGAGGCGACGTTGAACACGAGGCTTGCGGGCTGTTGTGCGTCCCGATATTGCAAAGCCCGCCGGTGGTAGGCTTTGGCGTCATGATAATCTTCCTTAAATGATTGTACCGGTCTTACCATACACCCAACACCCATTCTTTGTGGTGCTTGTATTCCATGTCGGAGAAAATGGTGTTTGCCATTTCCTCGGCGAGCCATATCGCACCGGCGTAACCCACTACCGGGTAGCGGTAATGTCCTGCGCGGTCGTACACCGGGAAGCTGACACGCAGCATCGGAACGTTGTTGTCTATTGAGACAAAACGCCCTTTGGAATTTCCAAGGATAAGGTCAAGCTGGAGACCTTCCTTGATGCGGCGTTCCAAGTCCCAGAGGTCGGCATTGGTTACAATTTCCATGTCAAAATCCACATTCGCTTTCAACTCCGCTATGCGGGGGTCGTTCTTATAATTTGCATTATCATCGCCCAAAAGAACCAGTACGGGTTGCATTTCCAAATCAATGCAGTATTGAGCAAGTCCGATGACCAAATCGGGGTTTCCGTAGATGGCTACCTTTTTGCCGGCAAGAAACATGTGGGACAAGTCGGCGATGGCGTCGATGGCAATACCCCGTTTGCGCACCAGCGATTCGGGAATGGCTTTGCCCGTTAATTTCTTTACGTTCTGCAAAAAGATGTCCGTATTGCGGATGCCTATCGGCGTAGGCCCGATGATTGCCGGAACGTCAAACTCATTATGCAGAAACTCTGCCGCCTTGCCGCCTTCGTAGCGGTTGAGGGCGATGGTGCCGATGGCGTTTGCCGTGCTTTGCAGATCTTCGATGGTGGTCTCGCCGTGCGACACGTGATTGCCGTCGGGCATCAGGGGAGAATCGAAAGTTTCGATTTCAAAGAGGACGGTTGCATCCACCTGCATTTCGCTCAGCAATGATTTCAGTTCCGTTACATCGCCCGGATTCACCCAACCGGTAATCAGATTGATTTTTCCGTTTGCCTTGTCTTCTTTTTTGGCAAAATAGCTGACAAAATCCTTCACGGCAACGTCGTAACCGGAAATCATGCTTCCCACAAAACTGGGCGTATGGATAGGAATGAGGTGTACTTCGCGGTCGGCATACTTTTCTTTCAGCAGTCCGGCATTCAATTTCAGCACCAGACCATCGACGTCGTCACCGATGACTTCCGTTGCGCAGGTGGTGATAATCGGAATTACCTTGACATGCGGATAACGCATCAGCAACACGTCCACGCCCTGCTCTACGCGATGGAGCGCACCGAATACGGCAGCGTCTTCGTGCAGTGAAGTGGAAGCAAGCTCAAAACTCTCCTTGAAATGTTGGGAGAACAAGAGGCGGACAAACATCACGCAACCCTGCCCGCCATGCACAAGCCCGATACAGTCTTTGATACCGATGCTTGCATATTGTGCGCCCGCCGGCTGGCAGGTGAAGATAGGATTGATAACGCCTGTACGCTCTTTTATTTTTAATTCGCAGCTCATATTCTTTCGATTTTAATATTTTTCTTTTGTCAGTTCCTGATTCAGGGAACCTTTAATCATGGTGTAATCCATTTTCTCTTTCAGCAGGTGTATGACTGTGGCGATGTCTTTTTTGTCCATTTCATTCAGCCATGGGAAATATTTTTTGAATGCCTCGACCAATGTTTTGGCTTCGCACCAATAGTAGCGGTCAGCATACGTGTCTTCTTTCCTTGCATTTTCTCCGCACAACAACTGTTTGGTCTTTCCGAGGATGTGTTCGTTTTGCATTTCCCTGTCCCAACCGCGCGAATTGTATTGCCACAGACAATGTTTGGTGATGTACCATTCCAATTGCTCCATTCTTTCCTGAGCTGTCTTTTCGTTCATATCTTTATTGTATTATCAAGGGAGCATGCTCCCTTGTTTGGTTTACACTGTGCCGCTGTTTTTTCGTGCAATTTTATCGGCGGGTATTTCCTTTTCTATGCCGGTTTCCGGGTCGGGAAATTTGTAGGATTTCACGCGCAAATCGGGAATCGGGTCGTATTTGCTGGTGCACTGGCGCAATTCGGTGGAGTTTTTAATTTCGTCGGAAAGAATCCCGTCCGAGAATGTCCGTTGCGTGGCAAAGCTTCTGTCCGTTGGAATCTCGTCCTTGCTAATATCAAGGAAAGAGAGCTTGTGTATCGGAGAATAAATCGCATTGTAAATGTCCCTTGCAAAGCGTACCCAGCCTTCGTAACCTTTGTAAGGCCCGTTGTGGTAACCATGTGCATTGAGATAGGGAACGCGGATTTTCTTCGCCACTTCACCCGGACGTTTACCGGTGAAAATAATATCGGGTTTCAATTTGTACATGGCTTCGAGGCTTTCCAATTCGTTGGGGTCATCAATAGCCAGTGCCCCCGGCTCGCAGCGGGAGATGCCCTTTTCCATATCGCCCTGATGACCGAATTTGGTATATACCGAAACCACTTCTACCCCCATTTCAGCGTGAATAGAGTGTGCCCAGTGCCAAAGTTTGGAACCTCCGGGCCACAAGCAGACTTTTTTGCCTTTGAGCCGTGCGGCATACCAGTCAAGTTCCGGTTTCCACCGCTCAGTTTCTTCCTTGATGATTTGGCGAGCTTTGTCTTCTATGCCGAAGAAATAACCGATTTTCAATAAGGAATCGGAAATGGCTTCGAAGCCGAAACCGTCAATGTCCATGCGCGGAATGCCGTAGCGGACACGGAGTTCATCGCAGATATATTCTGCCGAACGGGCACATTCCAATACATTGAGGTGAGCGCGGTGCATGGCGCAGAGGTCGTCAAAGCGTCCGTTTCCCGTGAAAGTGGACAAAACCTGAATACCCATGCGATGGAAATAGTCTTTCATTATTTCCTGATCGCCCTGAATATTGTACTCACCTACATAGTTGATGACACGTTTGCTGTAAATCTCCGGCTCAACCGTTCCCACCATCTGGTTGATCCACGCAAGGTTAATCTTGTGGTGACCGCCCGACTGGCTCGGGCCTGCAAAACCCGGAGAGTTGCAGACAAAAATCCGCACATCCGGCATATCCTCCATAACTTCCTCGGCAATGGCATTGATGTCGTCGCCGATAAGCGCGGAAGCACAGGTTTGGTAAATGGTCATCCGCTTGATATTCGGGAAGGCTTTGAAGGCTTCAATGATATTCTTTTTCAACATTTTTTCCGCCCCGAACACGACATTCGCTTCTTTCATATCGGAAGCGAAAGTGTATTTGAGCTGGAAACAACCGTTGTCGCTGATATAGCGTTTGGTTTGCCACGTGTCGTAGGTACAGCCTACAGGCCCGTGGCTGATGTGAATCACATCCTTCATCGGCGTACCAATCACATGCTTGGCACCGCAATAGGCGCATCCGCGTTCCGAAATCGTGCCCGGAATCGTGTTAAGGTATCCGAGCGGGAGAGCGTCGGTCAGTTGTTCGCCCTCCCCTTTATCTACGGCGTGCTTCAACCTTTCGGGAATACACACGCTACAATCAAATTGATGATATGGCATCTGTTGTTTTTTACTGTTTAACTATTACAATGCGGCGTATCCGGTTTCATTGGTTCTCACGCGGAGGGCGTCATCGGTCGGGCAAACGAATATCTTGCCGTCGCCGATGTAGCCTGTCCAGTTTGCTTTCACAAGAGCTCCTATAATTGCGTCCACGTCTTTGTCTTTGGCAACAATTACCAACATTCGCTTGGGTATGAATTTCATACCCATTGTCCGTTTTTGTGCCAGTAATTTCTGGGGGATGTCAATGCCGCTCAAAGTGGTGTTGAGTCCCCGCTGATTTCCGCGTCCCAATACCGGAATAGCGGTAACGGAAGGAATATCAAGTGCATCAAGTGCCTTTTTGGTGGCACTCATTTTACTGGGGCGGATAAATGCTATGATTTCTTTCATTTCCGGTTGATTTTAGAGTTCTTTTGAACCTGTCCGTACCGTGAGTACTTTTTCTACCGGAGAAACAAATATTTTACCGTCGCCTTCATTTCCCGTATATGCCTTGTATTGGATGAGCTTCAGCGCATCATCAACCACATCATCTTCCACAACTATAATAATCAGCATTTTGGGAATTTCGTCATAATGCGCTGATCCTACCGTGAGTCCCTTTTGCTTCCCCCGTCCGAAGACCGGCGATTTGGTCATGGAATTAAAACCGGCTTCCGCCAAACCTTCGGTTACATTGTCCGCCATTTCGGGGCGGACGATAGCCCTGATCATTTTCATAATTTATCTCTTTTTTGATGATTAATCCGAAATACCATATTTCACTACCATTGCTTCCAATTCGGGCATTGTAAGCGGACTCGGCACAACAAACATTTGGTTTTCGATTATTTTCCGTGCCAATTCGCTGTATTCGTGTGCCTGACCGCATGCATCGTCATATTCAATCACCGTTTTCTTGTTAAATTCGGCTTTCTGAACAATGTTGTCGCGGGGGACGAAGTGAATCATCTGCGTACCGATAGCGGCGGCAAACTCCTTGATAAACTCTTCTTCCCTGTCCACCTTACGGCTGTTGCAGACCAATCCGCCCAAACGCACACCGCTTTGTTTGGCGTATTTCACCAAGCCCTTGCAAATGTTGTTTGCGGCATACACCGCCATCATTTCTCCTGAAACGACAATATACACTTCCTGCGCTTTGCCGTCGCGGATAGGCATGGCAAAACCACCGCAGACCACATCGCCCAACACATCATAAAATACATAATTCAAGTCAGGGGTGTATGCTCCGTGCGTTTCCATCAAATCAATGGCGGTGATTACGCCACGTCCGGCACATCCTACGCCCGGCTCCGGTCCGCCCGACTCGCAACAATGAATACCGCCGAAACCTACACTGATCACTTTGTCGGCAGTCACCATTTCCGCCCCGTCGTCGCGCAGGGTATCCATAATGGTCTTCTGGTTCATTCCGCCCAGAATCATACGGGTGGAGTCCGCTTTGGGGTCGCATCCGTGTATGAATACCTTTTGATTGTGGAAATACGCCATCGCTGCGGCTGTGTTCTGTTGCGTGGTAGATTTACCGATACCACCTTTTCCGTAAAAAGCAATTTTCTTCATGATTTCATTTTTTATAATTTCAAATCACAAAGGCATAATTCAAATGCCATGCCATAAAAAATAAACCGGTTTATAAACGGCATTATTCTGCTGATAATCAGTATTAAAATAATTACGAAAAACAGAAGAATGAAAATAAGAGTAAGTAAATTTTATCAGGCAATGTAGGGGTATATTGAGTTGTAATTACACGATTGTAGGATTTTTCCAAGTAATACCATTCATATTTTATTACATTTTTGTATGACTTATCAAATATCCTTACATTCCTGTATAATTCACCCGATTTCCTTGCATTATTGAAACAGATAATCCTGTTTTTGATTTCTTCCCGATAAAATAGGTTGCTTTCAAATAGTTACATTTCAATCAATTATATCCATATTATCTTTTTAGTGATACGCTTTTTTTGACTTTGGCATACATATTGAGTAAACATTAATAAATAGTATATGATGCAAATTAGTTTATATTATGCCTCATGTTGCGTGGAAGTCCCACAGGGACAGGAGATTTCAGTCCCACATGCATTGTAAACCGTATCATTTGTATTGGTATCGTCCTTTCAGGATACGGATGAGAGACGCGGGAAACCCCTAACAGGGTTTGAAACCCTGTTAGGGGTACGCTGCCGTCAGGATGAGAGACGAAGGGTCAAGGATGAGGTACGAAGGCATCAGTCTTTGATACGAAGGGCACGCCTGAAGAGCCTAAGCGCTTAGGCTTATCTCCTAAGGGCTTAGCCTTTTCTCCCAAGTGCGTATCCTTATCTCCTAAACGCTTAGGAGATAAGCCTAAGCGTTTAGGCTCTTAAAAGGGGTGTTTGGAGGTAAGGACAGGGGGGTTGGAGAGGTGCCTTTTGACCGTTCTGAAGAGCCTAAGAGCTTAGGCTTATCTCCTAAGAGCTTCGTCTCTTCTCCTAAGCGTTTCGTCTTTTATCCTGGAGGCTTGGGAGAAAAGCCTAAGCCTTTCGTCTCTAAAACATAGAAAACAGCCGGAAGAGATTACGCAGATGCACGGTAGGGGCATCCCTTTCAGGGCTTCTGCGTAACATGAATAATTCAGGTAGAGATGTTATTAAAGATACACAATGCGACTTTGGGTTATCCGCAGAAAGAGGTTCTGAAGAATGTCAGTTTGGAACTGCATACCGACAAGACGACCTGTATATTAGGTAAGAACGGAGCAGGAAAAACGACGCTCTTCAAATCTGTCTTAGGCATACTTCCGCTGTTGAAAGGGACTATATCGCTTGACGGGAAGAACATCGGCGAATGGAATCGCCGTCAGTTTGCCCATGCCGTGGCTTATGTGCCGCAAGCCCGCTCTTTACCTTTTCCGTTTACGGTGTTTGATGTGGTATTGTTCGGAAGAACCGCCCACCTGTCTGTTTTCTCATCTCCGGGGAAAAAAGACCGGATGATAGCAGAAGAATGTTTGGAGAAACTGCAAATCACTTACTTGAAAGACCGCGTCTTTACGCAATTAAGCGGTGGCGAACAACAGATGGTGATTGTGGCACGCGCCTTGGCACAGCAACCGTCTTTTCTCATTATGGACGAGCCGACTTCGAGTTTGGACTTCGGCAATCAACTGAAAATAATCAATCAGGTAAATAAGCTGAAGAACGATTCTTTGGGCATCCTGATGGCTACTCATTCGCCCGACCATGCTTTTATGTGCGAAGCGGATGTCGCTGTCATTCACAACGGAATGATTTGGAAACAAGGAGACAGTAAGGAAGTAATCACCGAAGAGGTGTTGAAAGACATCTACGACGTGAATGTGAAAATATGTACCGCAAGCGCAGAGTCTTCCCGAAAGATTTGCCTGCCTGTTTTGGATTAGTAAATTTTTTTGACATGCGTTATTCATTTCGTTATAGCGAAATTTGAGATTTCACATAACCTATTGAAAGCATAATATTAATTCACTAAATTATAAAGAGATGAAGAAAATTCGGATTGCATTAATGTTATTAGCTGTAAGCGTTGGCTATATGTCTGCACAAAACACAGAAAAAGCGGAGACTTACGACAAAGAGGTGAATTTGCAAACGGTAGAAGTAGTAGCCTATCGCTTAAAAAACATTTCCTACACCGACAGCATCATTGGTGTCGGACCTTGGAGTAATTTGCGTTTGCTGGATGTTCCGTATTCTATTTCCACACTTACTTCTGACATGATGAAAAATCTTCAGGTAAACAGCCTGAACGAAGTTTCCAAATATATGCCTTCCATGCAAATAGAAGCACGCGGAGGATTAGAGGTGGGTCGTCCGCAAACACGCGGTTTTCAAGGATCGGTAGTGGAGTGTAGCCGTTTAGACGGTTTGAATATTGTCAGCACAACCGCCTATCCGATGGAACAATTCGACCGTTTTGAAGTACTGAACGGTATTGCAGGCTCGTTGTATGGTCCCGCAAGTCCGGCGGGATCGTTCAATTATTCTTCAAAGCGAGTATTGGATAAACCGGTTGGCGATGTGAGTATCGCTTACCAAACGCAAGGTATTGGCACCTATCATGCCGACTTGAGTCACCGCTATTTTATAAATGACGATAAGAATAAATCGTATGGCTTTCGCATTAACGGCTTGTATGCCGATGGCGAAGGGTTTGCCGACTACAGCAATCTTAACCGCACATTCATTGGAGCGGCATTTGATGCCAAGTACAACAATCTGACTATCGAAACAAACCTCAGTCGTTACAACTACAAACAATACGGTTATCCGGGCGGTTTTTCCTACGGAACGGCTATCCAAATACCCAAGGATATTGACCCAAATAAAATCGGCTACGGTCTGGAGTGGGCTGGTATGGATTTGCGAACAGTAACCGCCAATGCCAATGTTAAATACGCTATTAATGACCAATGGAAAATAGTAGCCGGCATATTGAGTCAAACAGTAGATAGAGGGATGCTTAATCCGGGTAATACCTTCACGCCCGACGACAGCATTTCTTCTGCCTTAAATGCTTCTTCCGGTGCCGGACGATTCAAAATATTGAGCAACCGCATAGTTGTCAATGGTTTGATTTATACAGGAAAAGTATTGCACAATGTAGTGATTGGTACAACGGGTTTCGTTTGGGATATATACAACGCCAATGCTTCTAAAAATATTCCCCTGGGGAAAGCCGGTATTTATACGCCTGTCACTTATCCTCAACCGCAACTCCCACCGGTGGACGGGCATTATCATGGATCACAAAATACCCAACAGTCTTTCAACTTGGGTGATGATGTCACGTTTAATAATCATTTCTCTACAATGCTGTCATTGAGCTACAATCAAATTAAGAACGAAAGTTATTCTCGCATAGGAGACAAGACCGGTGGTTATGATGACAATGCTTTTTGTTACTCCGCAAGTTTACTGTATAAACCGTTGGACAATATGACTGTTTACGGGACTTATAGCGACGTGGTGCAACAAGGTTCACTCGCTCCAAAAGGCACTGCCAATGAAGACCAACTTTTAGACCCCTATCGCTGTAAACAATACGAATTGGGATATAAAGTGGCTTTCCCGGGCATTGGTGCGGGCATAGCACTATTCGATTTGAGTCGTCCGTATCCTTTTGTTGACCCGGCAGATAATACGTATAAATTGCAAGGCACACAAGAAAATACAGGTGTAGAAATCTATGGCGATGTTGCGTACAAACGTTTGCATTTTATCGGCGGACTGACTTACCTCAACCCGAAATTAAAAGATACAGGCATTGAGGCAACTTCCAACAAAGATGTAGTCGGCGTTCCTAAACTGCAAGGTAACTTGTTTGTAGAATATCAACTTCCTGTTCAAGGTAATTTGTCGATAAACGGAAATGTGCATCATGCCGGAGCAAAGGCGGCTAATGATATTAATACGACCGAAATTGACGGATACACAACCTTCGACTTGGGCTTGCGTTATACCACTTCGTTTCTTAAAACACGTGTTATATGGAATTTGCAAACTACTAACCTGACAAATCAAAAGTATTGGGCATCCATCTTTCCGGGTAGCATCAATGGAAACGGCAACAGTTACAGTGCCTTTCTTGGCTCTCCCCGTGAAATAAAAGTTTCTGTAAGAGTCCTTTTCTAACAGGACAATATGAAAGCAATGAAAATAATACTGAGCCTGCTTTTTCTGTCCCTCTTTATCCCTGATGGACAGGCACAGACTCGTCCCGTCAATGTGGACGGAGTACAAGTAGCCGTGCCAACTAAAATCAATCGGATAGCAGACGTCTGGCCTGCCCATAACATGATAGTCTATATGTTGGGGCAAGGTGATAAGATTGTAGCAACGAGTGTCAGCAAGCGTATGTGTCCGTGGTTTTACAAAATCAATCCGCCGATGGAAAAGGCAGTGACTACTTTTGCTTCTAATGGCGATAATTCGATGGAAGAATTAATCAAGGCTAAACCCGATTTGGTATTCTTAACGAAGATGCACGCCAATTCGAACGCAATCAGTCGCATGGGATATACAGTTGTAGAATTATCGTTCTCCGATTTCCCCGGATTGCGTGAGTGCGTATTGACCACCGCCGATGTACTCGGTGGAAATGCTAAACCCAAAGCGGAAAAATACGTTGCTTATTTAGACAGTAATATAAGGAATATACAGCTGGTAACTAATAAAATTCCCGAAAGCAAAAAGCCCAAAGTATTACATATCACCTCGCTGTCTCCCATTACTGTCAGCGGAAACAACATGATAATTGGCGCATGGATAAAGTTGTGCGGAGGCGTCAATGCTGCCGTGAATGTAGAAAACAGCAAACAGGTATCTTCGGAACAAATCCTGCTGTGGAATCCCGATATCATCATTTATGCCGGCTCTTATGTGGAAATAAAAGAGCAGGATGTCTTGTCTAATCCGGCTCTAAAAAATACCAAAGCAGGGAAAAACAAGCGGATTTACATCAATCCGAAAGGGCTTTTTTCGTGGGACAGATACAGCGCAGAAGAAGCCCTGCAAATACAATGGGCTGCACAGAAGTTTTATCCCGACAAGTTTAAAAGTTTTGATGCGGTAAAAGAGACTGTATTCTTCTATCATTCTTTCTTTAATTATCCATTGACTAAGGAGGAGGCTGAAATGATTATTAAAGGGCAAGCACCTAAAACAATGAATAATGAGTAAAGAACAAATAAAGGATACGCCCATAACTGCCGATGTTCCGGTTTTGTGTCGGGGTTGCGCTGAGTTGTTAGCACAAAAGTGCTATCAAAAGCATTGGTATTTTCATTTAGTGAGAGACCCGCTGGTTTGGGGAATGCAGTTCTTGGCTTGGTGTAACGACATCGATGCTAAAAAACAAGTCGTGCGGAAAACGTATTGCAAAGGGTGCATTCGGTTTATGAAAACAGGATTGGAAGAGAAATCGGCGACATTCAAATTCCTCAATCGCTTTATTGGTCCATGGTTTGCCGATTTTCGTAATGGAATGCTGACAGAAGAAGATAAGAAAGAAGCCCGGCAACGAGCAATGGATGCAAATTTCTAAAAAACATAAAAACAAAAAATGTAATGAGAAGATTTACTTTATTGGTAGTATTGAGTGTGTTAGCAACAGTAAGTTCTTTCACCGCAAAAGCCACCCAATCCGTAGGCTATAAACTTTGGGATTCAAACAACGGTTTAACGGCGACAATCGTTCCGAGCGACCTTGGAGATGTGCAGATTAATCACATTCAAATCAAGTTTGACAGCAGTATTTCCATCCATGCAGATGCCGAAACCTTGGCAAGCCAATTTGTTATCAATATGGCATCTAACCACGCGGTGGAGTTTGGTGTTAATGCGCTTGATGCAAGTATTCTGGACATCACGCTTACCGGCGATGGAACGGCTCAGGCATCTTCCGTGCTGACTATCACAGCAGCAGATGCGGACAGCCTAATACAGGGGATAAAAGATTTGGAAGGTCATGCGGTAAAACTTATCCCAATAAGCAGCATTCAGCCTACCGGTTTGGCGTTGGAAACGGTAAGTTCCACTATCGGCACTACCACTACGCCGGCAAGCGTAACCTGTCGAATGTCGTCTGTTCCGCTTGTGCGCAGCATGAACTTCTTGCAGGCGCAAAGTTCTGTCAGCACAAACCCTGACGGCTATCTGGCAAGGGAATATTTTACGATTCACAGCCATAGTTACAACACTATGACGGCTCTGACGCATTTTACCACGCTTACCGCCGCAGCAAATGCAGACACTTTGCAAAAAGTCGGCTATACGCTTGAATTGACAGACGGAGACAATTCCGACAATCCCTATATCAAACTCACAGCCCTTACGCCGGTGAAAAGCGAGAAATTGTCGTGGGTTGTCTATCATTACCCCTACCGCTCGGCGGCAGACAGGAAGTTTGAATTAGCCGAAGCAATAGAAGGTTCGCAAGCCGGACAGCCGGCTCTGGATGCCGCAAAGGCGGTACTGTATAACACAGAGGTTACGGCGGAAGAGATTGCGGCAGCAATAATCGCATTAAATACGGGCACTAACGGTATTAACTTGCCTGAAACAGTGCCGGCTTGGGTTGCTTTCAGCGGAAACAAGTCCGTTATTCTACAAAATGTAACGCCCGGAAGCATTGTTACGGTTTATCAAATCAACGGACACATTGCCGCAACCGTTTTGGCAAAATCGGATACGGAAACGATTGCTGTGCCTGCAACAGGTATTTATATCGTAAGAGTGAATGATAAGGCAAAGAAAATACAGGTTAAATAAAATAATGAGTATGCAACAAATAATTCTTGAGCCGATAGGCACGATTTACACGCCGCACGAACAAATAGACGGAATGCCGGTGCAACCGGCAGGTGCGGCAGGCGTTACAGGCAAAGCCGTGTTAAGAAATGAATACGTTGAAGGATTGACCGACTTGGATGGTTTTTCGCACGCAACGCTTATCTATCATTTTCACAAAGCGGAAGGTTATGTGCTGATGCCCATTCCGTTTATGGATACGAAACCGCACGGCATATTTGCCACCCGTGCTCCGAAACGTCCGAACCACATCGGCATTTCCACCGTGCGCATTCTTTCGATAGAAGGCAATACCATTGTTTTCGAAGGGGCGGATATGCTCAACGAAACGCCGCTGATAGACATCAAGCCCTATTTTCCGAAATACGACAGCCCCGCCGACACAAAATCCGGCTGGCTTGATAAGGCGGCGCACGCACAGTGTAGCAACGTCCGTTCCGATAATCGGTTTAAATAAAAAATGATGATTGGAAATTTTGAAATAACTAATTGGAAAAAGCAGACAGTCATTCTTCTGCTCTGCTTTTTCTTTTCTTCTTGCGAGAAAGATTCGGGCTACCGTTTTGCAGGGCTGTCGGAGGAAGATGATGTGGCAATAACGCCGCCGGTTAATGAGGGCGAATACGCTGCCGACGGCTCGCTGGTTTTTCACGAGAACTTTCAATCGTGGAAACGCGAAGGCTATGACAATCCTCCGACCGGCGACTGCGAAGCCGACCAAATGACTACCGCAATGGTGATGTATGTGCCTTCAAAACCTCGCATGGCGGAGTACAATGGTTTTTCGGTGGCATATACGCTTAAAGACTTTGCCGTTAATCCCGTGTGCGGAACACCCACCGGCAGTGTGGACTCGGAAGTGAGCACCGGCTTTGTAGCCTTGCAACAGACCATTTTTTACGAATGTGGGCAACATGACTCTGACGCACAAATGCTGCTTTCGGTGTTGCCTTCGGTGTCGCAAGTGCGGTTTTCCGTTTCGCTTGGCGGGAAAATTGAAGATGTATCGGGCGTTTCGCTTTGGAAAAAGACGGAAGGGGCAGGCAATTTCACAAAAGTGGGCGACTATCTGCCGTCAGACCCTGATGCAGGCGAAGTTTTTACAGTAGAAATGAATGAGAAGAACGTGCAACTGAAATTCACACCCGCTCTCACCGGCAGGGAAACACCCGTGAATGACGGTATCAACCGCGCAGTGAGGATACACGATTTGTGGGTTTATTCGATGAAAAATTAAAAATCAACATGTATGAAACGAACAACCTTATTTAGCCTGCTGTTTTTTGTCTGTATGGCTATAACCGCTCAAACGCGCACCGTAACGGACATGGCGGGGCGAAAAGTAAGCCTGCCGACTACCGTAAACAAGGTGTTTACCGACAGATTTATATCGCTTATGGCGTTTGCATTGGACGAGGAAATGCTGTGCAACTCCACATTCAGCGTTCCCGATGCAGGACAAAAATATATTTCAAAAGCCTATTGCGATAAACCTTTGGCAGAAACAAATGCCGAAGAAATATTGAAACTGCGCCCGGACGTAATTCTGCTCTCTTTTTTGGACGATGACGACCGCGAAACTGCCGAAGGTATGCAGGCAAAACTGCATATTCCCGTACTGCTCGTGAAGTTTGAGCTGCCGAAATATCGCGAAGCATACACTTTCCTCGGACAGGCATTGAATCGCCCGGCTTCGGCAAATCAAATTATTGACTTTTTGGATAAATACATTATTCCGCTCAACGGGCAGACGAAGAAAATAGCCAAACGTCCGACAGTCTATTATGCCGAAGGCAATCGCGGCTTGAACACCGAAGCGGCGGAGTCATTGCACAGTCAGGTGATTGATTATCTCAATGCCCGCAATGTGGCGCAAGTGAAAACGGGCAGTATTCACGGAATGGCGGCTGTAAGCATAGAGCAGATTTTACAATGGCAACCCGATGTAATCGTTGCGTGGTCAGGTTTTCCTGCCGGAATGGACTTGCCCAAAACAGCGAAAAAAGAACTCACCACACGGGAATATATCCTCACCGATGCAGTATGGCAACAAGTCGCCGCTGCCCGAAATAAAAAGGTGCACCAAGTTCCCGCCTTGCCTTTCGGGTGGATTGACCGCCCGCCAAGCAGCAATTGCCTGTCCGGTGTTCTGTGGCTGGCAAAGCAACTTTATCCTGAAAATGTCAGCTTTGATTTGAATGCGGCATTGAAAGAGTATTTCCGCTTGTTTTATCACGTGGAAATAACAGATAAAGACATTGCTTATCTAATAAATAATTAAACTATTATACTTGAATTGGAAATAAAACTGATATATACGGCATTCATCCTTTTGCTTTCAACAACGGCATTTGCTCAAAAAGAGCATGGCGATACGTTGCAAGTTCATGCGTTGCCGGAAGTAACGGTAACAGGTCGCCACCGTGTTTCGCCGCTCAAAGAACTTACGGTAGAGCCTTTGGCTTGGGAAACATCTATCACCTGCATCACGGCTGACGACAATCGCAAAACGGCAGCGCATCATTTGTTTGATGCACTGAAATATTCGGTCAATGGCGTGGCTTCCACGCAGGGGCGGCGCAAGAAACACTATTATCTCCTGCGCGGGCAAAATGTGGCATCCGACTATGCCGTCAACGGTGTTTCGCTCTCTACCAACGGTGCGGGGCCTATGGCGGAATGGGTGGAAGCTCCCGCACTTTTGCCCGAAAGCATGATAGAGTCGGTCGAAATAGTGCGCTCTGGCAATTCGCTCTTGCTCGGATTTAGTGGGCTGAACGGCGTTATCAACGTAAAAACAAAAACGTTCAACAAGCCCACCACACAAGCGGAAGTAAGTTACGGCACGTTCAACACCCTGCACGCGGGCGCATTACATGGCGGAAAAATGAAAAATCTGCATTATGCTTTTTCCCTTTTCAACGACCGCACAGACGGCGCAAAAAGGAGGCACAGCGATGAAAATCTATGGAATTTCTATGGGAAAATCGGCTATCAATACAAAGATAAATTGGAAATCGATTTGGAAAGTTCTTACATCTACGGTACGCGCTTTGTCACGCAGGCTGTGTTCGACAGTCTTGCCGCACCGCAGAGCCAACTTGCCGATTTATGGGAATACGACCCAATGCGCTACAGCATTTCCACCGCCCGTGTGAAATACAACGAAACAAAATCAGCCGCCACCGAATTGCAATTCAGTTACATCCTCAACCGGATGGATTTGTATCCCGACCATTATCATTTTACTTCCACCGGCAAAGTCATCGAACTATCCGACTCCATCGTGCGAAAGCGAATGCTCAACGAGCCTGATTCCATTTTTACGGCAGCCGTTTTTCAGGCATTTTCGCCCGTCGAACACAATGTAGTGCGTGCAGGTGCCATGTTTGCCTCGTCTGCCAATTATGCACACGGCAAATCGAAAAAGAAAATGCTGTCGGCAAGCCTTCTCGACCAGCATACATTCGGGCGGACAGATGTGCATCTTGGTGCCAAATTCATTCGCGAATATTATGATTATTACGTTCCGTATCAGGGTTTCGGCAGCGAAATAAACGCCATTGCCAAAGAATGGCAACCTGTGTTGTTCAACATTAGCGCAGGCGTTTCACATCAACTGAATGGCGGTTATATCCTGAATGGCGTGATTAACAGCGGCGCACTTCCGCTCGACCGTACCGCACTGCAACAACAAACCGACGCCGTCGGCAATCCCTTGAAAGATGAAAACACCGGCAAAACACTTGTTTCCTATATGAAAGGCGAAATACGCACCGGCGTTGAACTCGGTTTGCAACAGCGTCTTCCCGCAGCCGGACAGCTCACGTGGACACTTTTTTTGCTGAATCAGAAAAATACCTCCGAATATACCCGCACGCCCTATTTTGACAACAATGACGTTTTGCGCTATTATATGCGGAATATTGATTTGCGCACTGTCGGCATCGAACTTTCTTACCGCAGCAGCACGTGGCTTAATATGTTCAGCGGCTTCGGAAACATATCCTGCAAATACGTTTCCCGCTCCGAACAGTCGAGCAGAACGCACTACGACAAGCAACCGCCGGTAATAGCCAACGCCTGCCTCTCATTTGAAAAAAAGAACGTGGAAATCCACTGGATGGCAAAATATGTTTCGCGCTACCGTTCCGATCGGTTTTTGAAAAAGGAAGTCGATATGGGGAATTATTGCAATGCAGACGTGCAGTTTATTTATCACATTCATACATTGCATACCGAATTGTATTCTCTGATTAGCAATCTGTTTGATGCCCGTTATTCAACCGTTTCACCCGTTTATCCCGATTTCGGCAGAGAAATAAAAGCAGGGGTGAGATGCAGTTTTTGAAATAGCAAATGTTCCTAATTATAAACAATTGAATATGGAGACAAAAGAAATGACCCGCTACCCCGTGCATATAGTAGGCGCAGGCCCGGGCGATCCGGATTTACTGACTGTCAAAGCCAAACGACTGCTTGAAGAAGCCGATGTGCTCTTCTATGATTGCCTTCCGGCTGAGCATGTGCTGAAAGCAGCCCCTTCGGCAGAAGTTATTTACATCAATAAGCATCCCGAAGAAGGAGAGAAGAAAGAAGATATTCTGGAATATGTGAAAAAATATCACTTGGACGGGAAAAAGGTAGTTCGCCTGAAAGCCGGTGATGCCTTGATGTTTAACGGCGGCGATGTAGAAGCCCGTATCCTGAAAGAATGGGGTATCCCTTTTGAATTAGTGCCCGGAGTGACTGCTGCCGCCGCTGCTGCCAACCTCTTTGCCATTCCTACTACGGAGATTCATAAAAGCAATGCGATAGTGAATGTGATTGCTTATGAAATCAATGATGACTATGCACATATTCGCGACATCGCCAAGCTGTTCAAACACGGCACGACGGTTGCCTTATACATGGCGTTCGATAATTTGAAAAGGATTTTTGAAGTATTTAAGGAAGAAGGCATAAGGGAAGACATTCCGGTAGTGATTGCCGCAATGGTTTCGTTGAAAAATCAGGATGTAGCCAAGGCTACCATGAATACGGTCTTTGAAGTAATAGACCAACGGGAGATGCTTTCGCCTTTCGTATTCTTTATTGGAGAACATATAGATATTTATAAATAAAATGGTGACTATATCTAACTTTACAGTACCCCTAACAGGGTTTGAAACCCTGTTAGGGGTGGGGATACGAGGGCATCAGGATGAAATACGAGGGCATCGGGAAGAGAGGCGAAGGCATCAGGATGAGGCACGAAGTGCCCGGATGAAGTGCCTAAACGCTTAGGAGATTCTCCTAAATGCTTGGGAGATTCTCCTAAGCACCCAGGATTATCTCCTAAACGCTTAGGAGAATCTCCTAAGCGTTTAGGCTCTTAAAAGGGGGGGGTGGAGGTACCGACAGGGGGGGCGGAGAGGTGCCTTTTGACCGTTGGGAAGAGCCTAAGAGCTTAGGAGATTCTCCTAAGGGCTTAGGAGAATCTCCCAAGCGTTTCGTCTCTTCTCCTGGAGGCTTGGGAGAATCTCCTAAGCGTTTAGGAGATAAAACATAAAAAACAGTCACCCCTAACAGGGTTTCAAACCCTATTAGGGGTTCTGTAAACTGATATATATTTATCAATAAAATAATTACATGCGTATGAAACTATTTTTATCATTATCACTGTCGTTAGTCTTTTTATTTGGCATCGCTACAAGCGTTTATGCACAAAGCGATTCTATCTCTAATGTTTATACATTAGGTGAAATCAGTGTCTTTGGCACCAAGTCCGGCAAACTATTGACCAACAAAGTCAATGAAACGCAGTTCTTGGAGTTTAACAAGGTAAATCTGACTGAAGCTGCCAATCTGCTTCCCGGATTGACAATTACCGGCGGCGGCGGCGAACGCAACGAAGGGCAAATCTTCTTGCGAGGCTTTGGTTCGTTGCAAACGCCCATTTTCTACGATGGTATTCCTATCTATGTGCCCTATGACGGCAATGTGGATATTAACCGATTTACCACTTTCGACTTGTCGCAGATAACAGTATCCAAAGGCTTAACCTCAATCCTGTACGGGCCTAACACAATGGGCGGAGCTATCAATCTTGTTTCGAGGAAACCGGTCAAGGCGTTTGAAGTAACCGGCATATCGGGATTAAAGTTAAGTGGGGAAGGTTTGAACGGTCACAATTTATCGGCGAATATCGGCACCAGGCAAGAGAAATTTTATCTGCTGGGAAGCCTTTCTTATTTAGACAATGCCTTCCTTTCGCTTCCCAAGAAGTTTACGGCGGGAACAAATGAAGACGGTGGGCGAAGAGAAAACTCCGATACGGAAGATTTTAAGTTTAGTGCCAAAGCCGGCTATACCCCCAATGCCACAGATGAGTATTCTCTCAATGTCATTGTACAGAATGCCGAAAAGGGAATACCGATTGGCGTCAACGGCAACGCACTATACCGCCGCTATCCCGAATATAATAAGAACAGCGTCTATTATCGTTCCAAAACAGTTTTAGGAAAAACGACTTCGATGTCTATTACCGCTTTCTATGATAAGTTCTACAATATCATGGGGCAATACGATGATGCCGGATATATCCTTCAAAACAAAAACAATGCTTTTCAAAGTGTCTATGACGATTATTCTGCGGGCGGTTCTGCCAACTTTAGCTCGTCTTATTTCAATAACAATCTGCTGAAATTGTCCTTGTATGAGAAATACGATTCACACAAAGAACACAATGCAGACATAGCGGAGAACACGGCGACCGGTCAGTTGGCAAAAACAGGCGAGCCTATTCAGGAGTATTTGGACAATACCGTATCGGTTGGTTTGGAAGATGTTTACAGCCTCAACGAATCCATCGACCTTATTGCCGGTATCAATTACAGTTATCGGGGAAATAATCAGGCACAGGAATACGGAACGCATTACCTGACAGGCGAGAAAAACGTAGCATGGAATTTCCCGACCGGCTCGGATGATGCGTTTAATTATCAGTTGGCTGCTGTATATACACCCGTAGAGAATCATGAAATCAGCCTGTCAGCTTCCCGCAAGTCACGTTTTGCCACGCAGAAAGAACGCTATTCCAGTCGCTTTGGCACTACCGTTCCCAATCCTGACTTAGCTTCGGAGTTTAGCTGGATATTCGACCTTAGCTACAAAGGAAGCATTCAATCCAACTTCCAATATGAGGTATCGGTATTTTACAATGCAATAGACAATGCCATCTATGCCCTCACTATTCCGGGGAAATATCGACCGGATAGCATTAATTTAATGGTTACCAACCAAAATGTGGGCAAGTCTTATGCTGCGGGTTATGAAATAGCTTTGGGCTACCGACCTGTTAACGAACTTACTCTTGGAGCCAATTACAGCTACATCTATCGGGAGAACAAAGAAAACCCTGATTTGAAGTTTACCGATGTGCCGGCACATAAAGCGGTATTCTTTGGCAAATTCAGTTTGCCGAATCATCCTAAAACCTATTTGCATATTGACTGGGAGTTGAACAGCAAGCGTTACAATACGAGTGCAGGTGAAACTCTACCCGGCTTTGGTTTGGTCAATGCCAAACTCTCCACGAAGGTATGGAGCGGCTTTGGCTTGGAAGCCGGGGTAAAAAATCTTTTCGACAAGGAATACTCCTATCATTTGAATTATCCGCGTGAAGGCAGAACCTTTTTAACCTCTGTGGTATATGATTTCTAAAACAAACGTCAGACAGGCAAGCATACGGTCATTCGTCATGCTTGCCCTGTTTGCTTTGGCTGCCTGCCAACCCAAACAGAAAACGCCGCTTGCCGACACCCGTATCATTACCGATATGGCGGGACGACAGGTAGAGATACCCGCGCACATCGAGCGGGCTTTTATCGACCGTCATTCGGTCATGATGGTGTATGCCGTTGATACGGCTTTAATGGTCAATCGGGTATTTGAATATACCGAAGCCGAAAAGAAGTATCTCAAACCTTCGTTTTACGAAGGCAAGCCCTACGTTATTGAAGGTGTCGCAGAAGAAATTATCAAGCTCAAGCCCGATATTATCATCTATTCCCAATTTATTACACCGGAGAATATCGAAGCGGTCAATGACTTGCAGGAAAAGACACAGCTGCCGGTTATTCTGATGGACATGGATATTACGAAATACAAAGAGATACTTGCTTTTTTGGGCGATGTGTTGGGCAAAGAGGAAAAAACCAACGAATTGATTGGTTTTATTCAAACCCATATCGACCCTGTCTTGGAAAAAGCAAAGACTATCCCTGCCGAACAAAAGAAAACCATCTATTACGCCGAAGGAATGAAAGGCTTGCAAACAGACCCTTCCGGCTCCGTTCACAGCCTGTTGATTGACCTCTTGGGAGGAATTAATGTTGCTCAAACCGATGTATTGCCCGGAAAAGGAATGTCGGCAGTGTCGTTAGAGCAGTTGTATGTGTGGCAACCTGAACTGATTTTGGTATGGTCAGGCAATCACGACGGTTTGGATTCTTATAAGGAGATAAAAGCTAATTCCGCATGGCAGCAATTAAATGCCGTGAAGAACAACAAGGTATATCAAGTCCCTTGGCGACCTTTCGGATGGATAGATCGACCGCCGGGCATTAACCGGTTGATGGGTATTGTCTGGCTGTCCAATCTCCTGTATCCCGAAATATATGGAGAAAAGGACTTAACGGCTATCACGCAGGAGTTCTTCTGGAAGTTTGACCATTATGAGATGACGGACGAGGAAGCTATAGAGTTGCTAAATCCGCAACCCTGAACAAATAATATGGTAAAGATAGACGCAGAGAACCCCTATTCTTATGATTCACGCAAGTGCATTGACATAATCTTTTTGATAATCCTGATTATTTCTGATTACGGCAAACATGCGGTGCACGAGCTTTGCCCTGACAGCATACAAGACAGACATTTTATTCTTTCCTTCGGCGACTTTCCTTTTAGTTTATATTATATCTCATGTTGTGCCAGTCGTCCCGAAAGGATGACTGCGCAACATGCCGCATGATTAAAGGGTATATTCCCGAACTTTCCCAAATCAATCATGTTCTCATCAATAAATTCAGGCGCAAGAATAGTGAAATCTGCATAGATAATCTACTTTTCCTCGATTATCCGGCAAAATTCTACTATTTTCGCTTTGGGCATAGCTACGACAACAGAAACTGATTGAACTGTCGCTAAACTTCTTGAATTGTCGCTATTCTTCTTGAATGGAGCTATTCTTTTTGAATTGTCGCTATTTTTCTTGTTTAGTGGAAATTCAAAAAGAATAGCGGCTATTCAATAAGAATAGCCGCCAGACTTTTTGAATAGCTGAAATCTCTTATTTCTGCGGAATTACTGTACATGAGTCAGGAGAAAATGTTTGAATACCTCCATACTATTGACGCCTCGCGTATAAGCCATGCGGTGGCGCAAGTCTGTCAGAAAAGCATCGGTTAATTCGTCTGTGAGTTCGCAGCCTAAGTGTCCGGCGAAATAACGAACGGCTTTATTGCCGGAATGTTTACCCAAGACTAACTTCCGTTTCCCCCCGAACAATTCCGGCGGAAGCAACTCGTATGTTGAAGATTCTTTTAACAAACCGTCCACATGGATGCCCGATTCGTGATTGAATATCTTTTCGCCGATAATGGGTTTTCTTTCCGGAATAGGGCTGTTAATCAGGGAAGCAACGGTCTGACACAGTTTTTTTAGCGCAACGAAATTAAACCCTTGAATATCTTTATGAATGTATTGCAAGATACCGGCAATTTCTTCCAAAGAGGTATTGCCCGCTCTTTCTCCCAAACCCAAGACAGAACAGGAAATGACTTGTGCGCCGTTTTCCCATGCACTCAGTGCATTGGCTGTGGCTAATCCAAAATCGTTGTGCCCGTGAAAATCAATCGGGACAGTAAGGTTTTCTTTCAGATAACGGATTGCTTGGGCTACGGACGACGGAGTCATAATGCCGAGCGTATCGGCTAACCGGACACGTTGCGCACCAAGATTCTGAGCCGCCAAAAATACTTCTTTGAGAAAAGAGAGGTTTGTGCGGGAAGCATCTTCCGCACCAAAAGAGAGCTTTGCGCCGTGGTTGAGTGCAAAAGCAAAGACTTTTTCCATTTGTGGAATAATCCATCCGTTGGTTTTATTCATTTTCTGCTCAAGCATCAGGTCGCTTGTGGGAACGGATACATGAATATGAGTGACTCCTGCATCCAGCGATGCGATTACATCGCTTATCAGCAAGCGATTCCACGACAGTATCTTGGCTTTAAGCGGCAATTGAGTCAACTGCCGTAAACTCCTTTTCTCTTCCTTTCCCATGGCGGGGATACCGGCTTCGATAATGTCCACGCCCAAGTCATCCAAGGTCTTGGCTATATAAACCTTCTCTTCATGGGTAAAATACACGCCCGGCGTTTGTTCGCCGTCGCGCAATGTAGTATCTAAAAATACAGGCTTCATAAACAGACAGTCTTTGATGTATTTTACTGCTTGCAATATCTGTGCCATTGAATTTATATCCGTAATAATCAAATAAATACAAATGAATTACATACAAATGGAGGAGCATGTCCTACATTATTGCAGGAAGCAAACAGCAAGCGTTGTAAAATATCACTATGACGATCAAGATAAACTTTATGTTACAAAACATATTTTACACGTGGAATTATCTATCTTTGTGCAATGAAATCGGAATGAATACAAGCAATTTGTATTCACAAAAATTAGTAACTGATGCTGCGTAACATCAGTGAATAACACTATAAACTAAAGAGTCTATGTTTTGTGAAGAGAAAGGTAAAATGTGCTATGCCGAGTCCGATTTAGAGTTTTTGGTGAATATAAGTAACATAATCAGCCTGAGCGAAGACCTCTACAAGAATCTAAAAGTCCTGTTGAAGGAACTCTGCCAGTTTATGCCGGCTCAATACAGCGTGATTGCCATTGTAGATCCTAATCAGGACAAGATAATGATTAGCACCGCTTACGGATTAACGAAAGAAGAGCAAAAAAGAGGAACCTACAAGGTGGGCGAAGGTGTCATTGGAAAGGTGGTGGAAACGGGAAAGCCTGTCTGCATCTCAGACATTACCGAAGAAAGCAACTTCCTCAACCGAACGGAAATAAAGTATTCAAAGGGAGATACTGTTGCTTTTCTTTGTGTCCCAATCATCCTGAAAGCCGAAATACTCGGTACACTAAGTGTTCATATTGTCCATCACTATGATATTGACTTTGCCCACAAGATGAAGCTGCTTCATGTTGTCAGCCTCTTGATTGGAAAGAATCTGTCTATCCATCGCAAACATATTGAAGCACTGGAAGAACTGCGAAAGGAGAACACCCGTTTGAAGTCCGACAAGCCTAAAAAGCCCGACAATATTATCGGCAATTCATCCTTGATGCACGACCTTTATCAGCAGATTGAGCGTGTTTCGCCGACCAACAGTACGGTTATTATTCGAGGCGAAAGCGGCGTGGGAAAAGAATTGATAGCCGAAGCCATACATAAAGCAAGTTCGCGGGCATCCAAACCTTTTATCAAGGTAAACTGCTCGGCTTTGCCCGAAAATCTGATTGAAAGTGAATTGTTCGGACACGAGAAAGGCTCATTCACCGGTGCGAATACTTCCCATATCGGTCGTTTTGAGATGGCTAACGGCGGCACTATCTTTCTGGATGAAATAGGAGATGTTCCTCTGTCTATTCAGGTAAAGCTGTTGCGCGTATTGCAGGAAAGACAGATTGATCGTATCGGCGGCACTAAAACCATCGACATGGATGTGCGTATCATCACCGCGACCAACCGTAATTTGGAGGAAATGATCAAGGAAAATACCTTTCGGGAAGATTTCTACTATCGCATCAATGTTTTCTCCATCTATGTGCCGGCTTTACGCGAACGCAAGGCGGACATATCTGTTCTGACCGATCACTTTATTGCGAAGTTAAACAAATACAATTGCATGAACATTCTGCGGATTACAAGTACTGCTTTGGATATGTTGATGGTGTATCACTGGCCCGGCAATATACGCGAATTGGAAAATGCGATTGAACGGGCAGCCATCCTCTCCACCGATGATGTAATCCACTCCTACCATTTGCCCCCAAGCCTGCAAACGGCAGTTTCTTCCAATACACGAAGTTCGGGCACGCTCGAATCTGCCTTGGCACAGGTAGAAAAGCAGATGATTATTGATGCTTTGATTGCCAACAACGGCAACAGTGCCAAATCGGCTGTACAATTAGGCATTACCGAACGTATTATCGGATTAAGAATTAAGCATTACGGTCTTAAGCCGCAATCCTATAAGATACAATCCAATGAAAGCAATTGAAATACAGATTATCCCTTTGCTTTACTTGTTCGCTCGCAGTCATTTACGCTGCTCTTTTCCCTTCCAACAGGCATCGGCTCTATTTCGGCATCAGCATCTTCGAGTTGAATGGATAACATAGCCTTGGCTTCTGCCCGATAGCTGTCAAGGTCTATCGTTTCCAAAATACCTTTTGAAAAATCTTCTTCTACCGGCGAAGGAAGTTTGGGCAGCAAGAGATTAAAAAAAATGGACAGTTTCTCCCATTCTGCATTGCCATACGGCAATATGGCACCGAGAAAACCATAGGTTCGCACGAATCCTTGTTGCCGATTTTGCTTTTGACTTGTCCGTGAAAATGCTCCACCATGATATTGGCTTTTGCTGATATGGCAAAAGAGTCACTTTCAACAAACGCACGGAGTTTCTTTTGTGCCTTTTTTTTGTCGAATCGAGGGTCATCGGTAATCGTTTTCGCCAATTTGTAGTAGCTTTTTATGGGCGTATAATATTTGGTGACTATATCAACTTTACAGTTGAAAAATAGTAGTTACTGATGTTACGCAGATGCCCCGAAGGGGCTAAAGATTTCAGCCCCACATGCAGCGCAGCGGAATGTGGGGTTAAGACAAATGTATATCAATAAAGTGCTGAAAGAACGATACAAATTATAAACGATGGTTTACAATGCGATATAATTCGGTCGTTCTTTCAGGACTTACTTGCCGACTTCATCTTTAAACCCCACATTCCACTACGCTGCATATGTGGGGCTGAAACCTTTAGCCCCTTCGGGGCATCTGCGTAACATCAGTAACTACTATTTTTCAACTGTAAAGTTGGATATAGTCACCTTTTTCTTTTGTATTATTTTCCCATGACTTAGTGACAATACATTCGTTTCAATGTTACCTGTGTTTCTCATAAGTTGCTCTTTGCATATTTGAGACAAATAGCGCATTTCCCAATGTTCCGGCACACCGCCTATCCACGGGATATTAGATGATTTATATATTGGATATTTATTCATTGCTCGCCTCCTTTTTATCGTGAAAAAAGTCAGAAATATCAATGTTTTCACGATAGTTTTCGGAAATCATCCATTTTTCGCGTAAGCGGAACGCAGGAATGGTTTGGCGTTTGGCTTTATTGGCAGCCGCATTTCCTTTCACTCCATTTTGCTCAGCCCAGAGCGAAAGCGGAATTATTCGTTTTGCCGTCAGATAGGTAATTCTTTTGTGCAATGACTCAATGAGCAGCAAGGCAAAGAGCGAAGTAAAACCATCGTATTTCATCGTAACGGGATAAGCGTTGAAAAGCGGGTAATAGTCACTGTTTTTGCTTTTGTTTTGAACGATAACGGGCGGGAGGTTTTGCAACATAAGTTGCTGATTTATCAGCATTCTGCCCATCCGTCCGTTTCCGTCGCAAAATGGATGAATGGTTTCAAATTCGGCATGAAACCATGCGATATTATCCAAGAAATATAGTTTATCATCGCTATTATACTTGTTTACTGTCTCACGAATCAAGCTGACAGTAAACATCGGATTAGCACCCAAATGATTGCCTACCCGCACCCATTCTTTGCCGGAGCGAAACCTGCCGGCAATGTTATCATCTATGTTGGTAAGCAATAATTTATGCCAATCAAGAATTAACTCAATAGTGAGCTGTCGGTTTGGATTTTGTAATAGTTGTTCAGTTATTGTTGCCAAGTTTTTGGCTTCATAGACCTCTCGCGTATTTAACTCCTTCGGCACAATGCCTTCTGTTAAAATTTTTTCGGTGTCTTCGAGTGTGAGTGTAGAGTTTTCGATAGCATTCGAGTTATACACCATTTCGGGAATTTCCGCCACTGCAATATCATGCAAAATATACTCATGTCCTTTTGTAAGTGCAGCATATATCTTACGGAGATTTTCTATTTTGTCTTTAGTGGTTTGATTTATCATTGCCCGCCTCCTTCCATCAATATTTCATCCAAGATACCTTTGGTTTTCTGCTCCGATGCTTTCAAGTCGGCAACGATTTCGGCAAGCGGGCGCAGTTGCACCGGTTTGTAAAAATATTTGGTAAAACTCAATTCGTAAACCGAGTAGGTAGTGTCTTTTATCTTATCGGCAACAGGCTTAAATATAAGGTCAGCCATAAGTTCCACCACATCGCGGGGCGTAAAATGTTCACCTGCTTCTTCGTCGTTTTCTTCGTTGAAACGCCGTATCAATTCTTCAAAAATAGTTCCCAGCACATACACATCGCGCAGACAGTCATCGGCGATACTCCAGATAAAACTTACTATTTGATTGTGAGATTGATTGTCCATTATTCTATTAATTGTTTTTTTCTATTTATTGATTTTAGTCTTTTCTTTTAGTCCTTTTATTTTGTCTGAAATATCAGGCATAATGCTATCTTTATTGTCTTTTTGATATCTATCTAAATGACTGTGTAACAATCCAGAAGAATCGAAATCCGAGATATTTTCCATCGTATCAATCAAATTTAAAGTTTGCTCTAAATCTTGATTATCGTCTAATTTTTCACTGAGGATTTTTACTACATATCCTTTTTGGACAATAGTACCATTCTGCATTATAACTGACAAAAACTCAAAATTATCAGCATAATCATTACAATTTTCTTTCTTAAAAGAAGTGATCGCTAATTTTAATATTTGCTGTGGTAAACTATTAGCAAAAAAACTATCTTTCGCCACTATTAACGTTGTAAGTATACTTTTATAATGTTCTTGTGCAATTAGTGTTTCAAGCAAAGAAAAAACTTCGGTTGAATTTTCTTTTTGGGCATAAGTTAGTAATTTGTCAAGTTTTTCTTTTGATTTAGCATCTGCTATTATGTATATTCCTTTGTTATCTTCTTGATTAAAGCAATGCAATAATACTGCCAGTCTATCTTTATCACTAAAATTGTCATTAGTGTCAAAGATTGAATCGAGAATAGGCTGTAAAGTAAATTTTTTTTCTATAAGTTGTACAAATTCCTTATTAAGAGAATATTTTTTCAATAACTTATCTATTTCATTTTTTACTTTAGTATTGTTATTGGAAATCCGATAAATATTTATCACAAAATCTATTATATTTTGAATATGGCTATCTGTTGCAATACATTCATCAATAAAATTATTTTGTCGGTAATAGGGTTCTTGAAGTGGAGGATCTATACTATTAACATATCTTGGACTTATTATCCACCTATCATTCACAATCAAGTTATATAAAGATTGAGGTTGTTCCTTTAATCTTTTATCTGGAATTAATTTTAATATTGGATTTGAAAAATCTAATATTTCAGCAATATCATCAACCGATTTTCCTATCATTTTTAAATTATAATTGGTTGTTCCAATAATTTTTGCAAAGAAGCAATCATAAGTAATGGTCGAAATATTTTTTTTATTTTCAAACAACCATTTTATTTTTTGATATTCTTCGGTTTCTGTGTCTAATAATATTTCATTGTCTTCTTGCCGTGGAAGCTCATCAAGTCGGTCTTGTATGTATTTGTCTGAAATCAAATATTCAAATTGTTCTTCGGAAAAATCTATCGCTTTATTAATAAAACTATGATGTATATTATAAATAGGGCTTAATTTCATCAAACTTTCTTTATCGTTAAAATGTATCAGCACGGCCGTAAATAGTGACTGCATATATTTTCTGCTTTCAAAACCATTGTCAATAGTTATTGGTCTAATAATTTCTTCTTTTAATTTACAATAGCCCTGTTCTTCTCTTGATAGAGCATATTTACAAAGATTATCGTGGTTTTTAGTTTTTGATATTACGGTTGAAAGATAGGGAACTATCTTTTCATCGATTTTTTTTGTAAAATGTGTTTCTATTGGATATGCTGCATTGATTTGCGCTATCAAATCAAAATATGCAACCAAATCTGTATCTATTAAATTATTTTTGATTGCATTGTCTAATCTATCAAATATATAATCACTTATTCGTTCTTTTTCTTGATTCCACACGCTTAAAACTTTTTCAGCATTAAAAGTTTCAATTGCATCCTTAATATCTGTCGCAATATCATCGAATTGGTGGTACGAATTAGTCAAAACTCTACTTAAATTAGCTATTTCAATTTTTCCGAGTGCAGTTTGAGCAATGCGAATAAATCGTTTTATATATTCCTCATCGCCTTGATATTCATCGTTAAATATTTTAGGGGCATTGATAATTGCTTTGTAATATTCGGGATATTCTTCTCTGATTATTAAAATACAACAAATCAGTGTTTCATTTTTTTTGGCAAAATCAACATCGTAATAATTCATTTCTGCCAACAGATTATTGAGCAACTGAATTATTCTACGCGGATTAGTTGCAAACTCTTTTGAAGCTACATTGATAGTATCAGGTTTAAAATTTAGTTTCGACTTTTCACAAATCTGCTTTGCAAAAGCATACATATCCGTTTCGCCATAAGGCTTAATACGAATGGTAACATTGAAAAATTTGCGTAAAAACTCTTCTTTTTCTTTATTGCAATCAGTATCACCTTTGCTGTTTTTAATAATGTGATTTTTCAGCGCTTCATCATCAACTGGAATTACAAACACTATGCTATACGGTTCCGAACTCAAGAAAGTTTTAATATCCGTAAGTAAATTATAGGCGACATCATTACTACAACGGTCAATATTATCAATTACAATAACGAGTTTATATAAATTTTGAATGGAGTTGTTATCTTTAATCCATTTCAGAACTTTATTTGTCTTTGACAAGGAATTCGATGCAATTTCTTTAAAACATTCTTCAAATTGTTCAGGTGCAAATAAATATGGTTTTGTAACAGAGATTTTGAGTTGGTGAAAAGCACCCGAAATAATAGTTATTAGCAAGCCTAACAAAGTAAATATTGCATATACTGGTATTTTAAATTCAATATTAAAAGGAAGAAAAATTAAAATGATTAACAAAATAATTAACCCGCATATTATAAATGTAAGTCGAGTTGAGGATAATTGATATTTGCTTCCGACAATAGTTGATTCGTTCTCATAAAACTTTTTCATCAAATCGGTTTCTTCATATTTCAAACCTTCACGTAATTTGCGCAAAAACATTCTTCTAAATGAATCATTGACATATTGCCAAGCATCATAAGTAATGAATTTTACTTGCTTTTCTTTATTTACTTTCTTTTTGTTTTCTGTTTCAAAATCATTTTCAGAAGTTTTAATAAGAGACGATTTTCCAGTACCCCAATTGCCAAACAATCCAATAGTAAAAACTTTATTGGATACTGAATTGTTTATAATATCGGTCATATTTTTGGAATAAATCTTCGTTTTAAGAAAATCACTATCATTCAGATTGATTTCTTTATCTATAATAAATTTGTGTTCCATATCTTTTTCTAATTTAAAAACTGTATAAACTCCTCCAAAAAATGTTGCAACGCTTCTTTCAGAATAAGTAGTCGTTGATATTCGGTAATTATGCAGGACTGCGGCTGTGGCTCATGGCATATTCTGTCATGCTACGGTCAGCCTCGTTGCCCACTTGCAGGGGATATTCGCTTCCCACAAAAAGAAAATCTTTACTCATTTCAAGAACAAACTCTTTCATGTTTTTCCAAAATACCCCACTGCAACTTCTTTTCAGCATGTTTTTGAGGTAAACCCAAGAGATTCACAAAGAAAGCATTTTTAAGCATGGGTATCGATTGCGGATAAATTTCTTTCAAATTAATTCTTTTAAGTACGTAATACGAATTGGTTTAATTATATCTAAATGCTGCGCGGTAGTCCCGAAGGGACAGAAGATTTCAGCCCCACATGAAGCGCAGCGGAATGTGGGGGAATGTGGGGTTAAAAAAGCTGTTACCAATAAGTTCTGAAAGAACGACCGGATAATACAGGCTGTATTTTGATTTTGTATTGTTCTTTCAGAACTTTCTTGGCGGTATCGTCCCTTAAAACCCCACATTCCGCTGCGCTTCATGTGGGGCTGAAATCTTCTGTCCCTTCGGGACTGCTGTGAAACATTAAATATAAACTAATTCTTATCACGTATTTATTTGCAAACACTTTAAAGGCGGGTGATGCTTCACAAAGGATGGCAGCTATTCTTCCTGAATTTCTGCTATTCAAAAGGGATAGCGGCTAAACAAGAAGGATGGCAGCTAAACAAGAAGGATAGCAGCTAAACAAGAAAGATAGCAGCTAAACAAGAAAGATAGCGGCTAAAAAAGAAAGATAGCAGCTAAAAAAGAAGAATAGCGGAAATTCAAGAAGAATACGGCTAAACAAGAAGAATAGCAGCTAAAAAAGAAAGATAGCCGCTAAAAAGAATAGCGGCTAAACAAGAAGAATAGCAGCTAAACAAGAAGAATAGCGGCTAAACAAGAAGAATAGCGGAAATTCAAGAAGAATAGCCGCTAAAAAAGAAGGATAGCTTTTTTTTAACAGGAGAGGGGGTGAACTGTATTTTTTTCGTAATATACTGCAAAAAAAGCAGAAACTTTTTTTCTTTTTGAAACAGGGTTATTATATTTGCCCCCGATATTCGTATTACTAACCCTTAATATTTAATACAATGAAATTAAGCAGATTATCAGATTACAAAAAGGCGAATCCGCGCGGCAAACTGGAAGTATTGGACAATGTTTACCTGGACACAAAGGAGAATCTGGCGGCTTATAACATTCCGCAGGCTGCCAGCACCGAACTTGGCAACGTTATTACCGGCTATCTGAACATTGTGGAACGTTGGGAAAACCCGCATACCTGTACGCCGGAGGTTTGTCAGGAGCTGAAGGATTACGAGAAAGCGACCGATCAGGTGGTTGTGGACTGGCTCATTCGCTACGTAATGACCAACCCGTTTGTGTCGCCGGCTGCACGGGTGGGAATGGGGCTGCCTGCCGAAATGCGCAAGAAACCCGTGCCGGTTCCCATACCCGAACAGAAAGTTTATGCGGAAATCTCATTGAAGACGAGCGGTCAGGTGGAATTTCGTATCTTTCATACCCCGCAGAGCAAAAGAGTGGGCAAACCTGCCGGAACGAGCGGTTGCGAGTTTTGCTACGGAGTCGGCGAAAATCTTCGTCCGGAGGAATGTCCCTATCACGAGATTGTGACCAAAAGCATCTTTACCAAGGTGTTCGACAGCGAAGCGTATGACGTACCGCACACCGCCCGCTTCCGCTGGTTCAACAGCAAGGGGGAATTCGGACCCTGGAGCACGGCTTACCGCTTTACGCCGCAACCGGAAATGTGATTTCACCACAGAGGCGCGGAGAACACGGAGAAAAAAAAACCGCCGCAGAACCCTTACGGGTCTCTGCGGCGGTTTTGCCTTTACATGTTATTGATTGGGGAATTTAGGATAGCCCGGATTCTGTTTCAGCTTCTGATTTGTCTGCCAAGCATCCAGAGGTATGGGATACAATAACTTAAAATCCTCACCTTCTTTTCTATCGCACTTGGAGGCTGACCATGATCCTTTCTCGAATGTCCCGAAGCGAATGTCATCCTGACGAGACCAGCCTTCCCATGCAAGTTCTAATTTGCGTTCCAAAGCTATTCTTTCAAGGTTTACATTGGTAAGGGGCACATAGTCATCGTCTCTTTTGAAGCTGTCGTAGGCGCGTTCGCGAACATAGTTTACCATTTGTGTAGCACCACTGACATCTCCTTCGCGGAACATGGCTTCCGCTTTCATCAGATAGACATCGGCGAGGCGGAAGATGTGAAAGTGATTATTCATGGCACCGCCAAGACCGTTTACATACGGCCATTTCTGACAACGTGCACCGGATTCCTGCTTCACATCGCGCCAATTGGTATCATCGTATCCAATGTTATCAACGAAGTCCGTATTGATAGTGTAGTTTAAGGGATCGTTGTTCTGCCCTGTCGTCAATTGAGCACCTGTGGACTGGTTGAAACGTTGTCCGATACGGAAAGTGGCGTTGAGGCGCGGATCATTGTTGTCAACAAACAGTTGGACATAGTCGGGTTGGGCGATTATACCGTTCTGAGCGGAATATCTGCCTCCTTCGGAGGCGCCGTCGGAGTAGTGCAGGGTAAGGTTCATCATGCGGAAGCAGAAATCGGCATTAGCGTCCTTATCGCTGTAACAGGCTGTAAGGATAGCTTCTTTCGGACGCGGATTTGTGTAGGCGAAGTTGTCGCTCCAATTAGGAGCAAGTTCATAACCACCCAATTCCATGATATTATTACAAGCCTTTATACATTCCTGATAGGCATTGCCCTCAACGTTTACCTTCCAAGCTTCGGCATTGAGATAGAGTTTGGCGAGCAGCATATAAGCGGCTTTTTGGGTGAACTTGCCGTAGTTGGCATCGGAGGCATCGGGACAGTCACTGATTATTTCATTCACTTCCTTTACGAGCCAGTCGAATGCTTCCTGCCGTGGTGTGATTTCGGGTAGTTCGCCTTCTCCATGCTCATGGTGTTCAAGGTCTTCATGGTCTTCATACTCGGTGACAAGAGGTATGTTGCCCCAGTTATCCAGCATGACGTAATACCAGAATGCCCGCACTCCGCGCATGGAGGCGATGTATTCTTTCTGTTGGGCAGCATTGGCAGCCTTGAAGAAACTTGACTTTTCGAGCATGTCAATCGTTGCGTTGCAGGTGGCGATGGCTGAGGAGGCGGATACCCATGCCGTGTGTATCTGTCTGGTCTGCGCCGTCCAAGTGTGCATGTAAAATTCGCGGAACTGCCCGCCGTCGTACCAGTCACCGCCGTAGCGTGTAGGTGTCACTGCCATGGAGCCTGCGTTTTCGGAAAGATACAGGAACCTTTCGTTCAAATAAGACTTCAAGGTGTTGTAGGTGTTTCCCATCATGGCTTTTACTTCAGCTTCCGTACTGCCGTACTGGTCGCCGGGTTGCATTTTGTCATATACTTTCTCGTCCAAATCGGTACATGACGGCATTGACAAAACCGATACAATGCCAGCAAGCAAGAATATTATTTTCTTTTTCATACTGTTATCTGTTTTTTAATTAGAATGTTAAATTAGCCCCGAAGGTGAAAGAACGGGCTTTGGGGAAGTAGTTGCGCGCTTCGATACCGGGAGACAAGCCTGCATCAGGATCGCCGCCGCCGCCGCGGAAAAGCTCCACTTCGGGGTCTAATCCCGAATAACCGGTAAGAACAAACACGTTTTGAGCGGCTGCATACAGGCGAAGGGCACTTAACCAGCCGACCTTTTTCGTATCGAACGTATATCCGACCGACAGATTATCCAGGCGGGCAAAAGAAGCGTCTTCAATATAGAAAGAGCTGAGGCGGGAGGATTCCTTGAAATCCATCAGGTGGTCGTTCTTTATGGCGTTTGTCCCGCTGATGTAGGTATTGTTGCCGTAAGCGGCCAAGGGATTGTTCAACACCTTGTTGCCTATTGATCCGCGAACGGAGAAACCGGCATCCCATTTCTTCCAGCTGAAAGAGTTGTCCCAGCCGAAAGTCAGGTCGGGTTGTGCATCGCCCACATAGGTGCGGTCATCGTCCGTGATTTGCCCGTCACCATTCATATCTACCATATCGAAATTACCATTCTCATCCAAACCGTTGCATTTGAGCATGAAGAACTGTCCGATGGGATAGCCTACTTCCACAACGTGCGAGGTTACGCCGGCTGATCCGCGAATAGTATATGAATCACCCGTATAAATGCGTTCTACGGTATGAAATTCATTGGACAGACGGGTGACTTTGTTCTGGTTATGAGCCAGATTGAGGGTAGTGTTCCAGTTGAACGACTTGCCGCGAAGGATGTCAAAGCTCAGCATCATTTCAATCCCCTTGTTGCTCATGTCTCCCACGTTTGCCTGAAGACGGTCATAGATATACGTCGGAGTCGGCACTTTATAGGAGTAAAGCATGTCGGAGGTTTCCTTGTCATACCATTCAATGCTTCCGCCCAAGCGACCGTCAAACAGGGAGAAGTCCAAACCTACGTTTAACATGGAGGTGGATTCCCACTTCAAATTGGGATTGGCGTTATGTGAAAGTTTGAATGCCATCGGCAGACCGCCGTTGTCGTAATACAGCCCTGCGGCTTCGTACAGTTTCAATGATTTATAAGGTTGCAAACCGTCCTGATTACCCGTTACACCGTATCCGGCACGCAGTTTCACGTCTCTCACCCATTTTACGTCATCCATGAAGTCTTCATGCGAAAGAGACCAGGCGGCGGATACCGACGGGAAAGTACCCCATTTGTGGTTTGCGCCGAACTTGGAAGAACCGTCGCGGCGTACCGTTGCGGCGAGCATATACTTTTCGGCATAGTTGTATTGGGCACGGGCGTAGAAAGAAATCAGCTTGTACTCGTTCTTTGACGAAGAAACCTCCGGCGAAAGTCCCGACTGTATGCTGTTGGCTCCCATGGCACCGCCTACGGCAAAGTCCGTAGCCTGCGACCGCTGACCCTGATACCGGTTGATTTCCCATGAATAACCGGCGACAGCGTCTAATTTGTGTTTGCCGAAAGTATTGTTATAGTTTGCCGTCAATTCCATCAGGTCGCGGCTTGATGTGCCGGCTTGACGGATAGCCAGACCGTTGCTGCCGCCTCCGCGCGCGTTGCTCGGACTTTCCCAGCGGCTTTGGTCGCTGGTGTTTCTGCCCTTGTAGAACAGACCCTTTACATTGAAACTCTCCGTGAAGTCAAACTGAACGTCACCGATGCCGTAGAAGTTGTTGTTGGCACTTCCGTTGTAGTTTTCAATCTGATTTTGTACCGGATTGCCCATGTCGAAACCGCTCATACCCGTGAAATAAGTACTACCGTCTTTTTCATATACCGGATATACGGGGGGAAGGTTATAGGCATGAATATAGTCATCCCAAAAAGGGAATTGCATGTCAATGATTGTACCCGCAGCGGTTAAACCGATACGCAGGCGGTCGTTGATGGCGCGTTGCTGGAATTGGAAACGGAAGTTGTGGCGTTTCAGCTTGTTGTCGCGGGCGATACCCTCGCGATCCATGTAAGAATAAGAAGCGCGGTAGTTGCTCTTCGGAGTTCCTCCCGACAGGGAAAGGGAGTGGTTTTGGGAGATACTTGTGCGAAACATTTCACCGAACCAGTCGGTGTCGGCATTGTACATTTTGTAGGCTGTGATGTCATTTCCCAAATCTGTGTTGGCTTGACGCCATTCGGTGGCATTCATCATGTCGGGCTTGTTGGCTACATGGTCGGCTGTTACATAGCCGCTGTAATCTATTTGCGTCTTTGCTCCGGCACCTCTTTTGGTAGTAACCAGAATAACACCGCCGGCAGCACGCGAACCGTAGATAGCGGCGGAAGAAGCATCCTTCAATATGGAAACGCTTTCAATATCGCCGGGAGGCACGGTGGACATATCGCCGCCCGGAATACCGTCAACAACAACCATCGGACCCTGGTCGTTCTGCAACGTGGACACCCCGCGCAAATGCACCTGACCGCCGCGCGTTACATCGCCCGGGCCGGAGGCTACCACCAAACCGGCAACCTTGCCTTGCAACAAGTCGGAGACATCACGGGTCGCCCCTTTGTTGAAGTCCTTAGCCGACACATTGGCTACCGAACCCGTAATTGAACGGCGAAGCTGCGAGCCGTAACCGATGGCTACCACTTCCCCCAGATTGATAACAGAAGGTTCAAGTTTTACGTCTATCGAGCGGCGTCCGTTGGCAACCTCGTCTTTGGTATTATAACCGACAAAGGAGATGCGGAGAACGGAACGTCGAGAATTGCTTATTACCAGCGTGTATTCGCCGTTGATGTCGGTCACGACACCGTTGGTCGTCCCTCTTTCAAGGATGTTGGCTCCGGGAATAGGGTCGCCAAGTTCATCAATCACCTTTCCCCTGACCGTGGACTGGGCAAAAGCAGCTGTCAAGCAAAAAAACATCAACACGGCAAGTAAACAAACCCTGTTTTTTCGTTTCATACAAATTAATTTTAGATTAATAATTTAAGTCAACATTCATATAAACAACAGAACCGCCCGAATGTCGTATTCGCGTACCGTAAACAGCTGTTATTCTGTCCTGTTATTCTACCTTTCCCCTTCGCAGTTTAACAGGACAAACATAGTAAACATTTCATAAAAACAAAGACGGTCTGCAAATTTTACCAAACGGCCTACCTTGGCAAATTAACATGTTCTCTTCTTCCCTTGTGTGGTCGCCCCTTTGGGTAGGGTGTCCAAAATATCAAATCCTCTGTTTCATCCGGCAAGTGTATTCATACTCTTAACTGCAAGATTATCCGTAGGATTGCCTTTCGTCCAATTCTCCAAATCCTTCATAAAACACCCTCAGGACAACGCTTGAACTCAACCGCGGAAGACCGGTCTTTGTCACCTGTCCGTGTGAGTAAAGGCAAAATCAATGCACAG
>LBCX01000295.1 GCA_001657575.1 Bacteroidales bacterium Barb4 | reverse complement strand
TATCCACTATTTTGTCAATGATGATGCGGGTGAGGTTGTGCAGCTGCTTCCGCAATCCGTCGTCCGCCCAGACGGTGTAGAGGGCGGTGTAGGCTTCGAGAACGTGGAGATGGGTGTTCATCGTCTTGGCGGCTATACCTTTACCGTCGTAGCCGTAGCGTTCGGGCGTTTGCCAGTCACGGGTGAAGGATTCGGTGTAACCGTCGTTGGCGGGGTCAAAGGCGTGTTCCTCCAATGCGCGGTACAGGGCGATGGCAGATTGGAGGCTTTCCATATTGCCCGTTGCGCGGAAGTGGGCGGAAAGTCCGTAGATGCCAAAAGCAATGCCGTAGGTCTGCTTGTTGGTATTGTCGGGTGAGCCGTCGGCTTTGACACTCCAATAGGCTCCGCCGTGTTCGGTGTCAATGAAATGAGGAAACCATGCCTGCGCACAGTCGGCAAGCACCTTATAGCTTTCATCTTTGAAGAGACGGTAGGCAGTGGAGAACGTCCAAAGGATACGGGCGTTCAATACCAGCCCCTTCTCGGCATCCGCTTTGGGCGTGCCGTCAAAAAGCAGCGTACCGTAGAAGCCTCCCGATGGGTCGGGTGCGTATTTCTTCCAGAAGGGCAGGATATTTCCCACCAAATCCTCTAATACTTCGGTACGCAACTGCTGTTCCTTATTGACAGCCTCATGTGCTGATGCCGACACCGTAACAAGCAACATAACAGCCTCTGCCAGACAAATGATTGATATTCGTTTCATACCCTGTTTCTACTATTCCATACGATAATCCCTAACAGGGTTTGAAACCCTGTTAGGGATAAACAAAAACCATTAATCCTTATTAAGCAGTTGCTGCGCTGCCAGCACGAGGAACATATAGTGGGAAGAGCCGCCACCCAGCACGTATTCCGTCTGCTGCCAGAGGAAGGGGAATTCCAACAGTTCGGGGAAGTCGGGGCGTATCAGGGCTGTGCCGGAGATAACGCCGCCGGGAATATATGACCAGTCCGCGCGATTGGCACCGTAGCCGGGTATGGCGGACTTTGTGCCGACACCGGAGGCAAAGGATGCTGTATTCAATCCGGGATGGCAGCCGAGAATGAAGTTCAGGGAGTTATATATAAATTCGGCACCGAAGATGTCAGAGTAGCCGGTATGCAGAAAGTAATACTCGTAACCCAACTCCTGAATGTCCCAGCCTGCCCCCCAGATGCGCGGGCGGTAGGGGATACCGTAGGGCGTTTCCGCTCCCTGCTCGTCCAAGCTGGCGCGGTAGCCTTTCAGGGCTTCGAGGATGGCGTTGGTGAAGGCGGTATTGCCCAGCTTCTTTTCGGCGCGACCGATAAACCAGCCCGTCCGGTCAATGTTCTCTGTGATGAAGTCGGTTTGGGAAAGGAGATAGTCACTGTATTCCTTTTCGCCGGTGGTGATGAAAAGTTCGGTGGCGGCATGTGCTTTGGCTGCTTCGGAGCTGGGCGTTGTCTTTGTCACTTTGAAGAGTTCGCGGGCGGCTTCGAGCGATTGGGTGCTCAATGTGTCGTTAAAGCCTTTCAATACGCGGGAGATGGCGGCAAGTTCGGCGGCGGTGGTCAGCTCGCGGTTGGGATTGTCTTCGGTAAATACCCAGCGGTCATCTGCATTGCCCTTCACGCCGTCGGTCATGGCACCGGCATCGCCCAGAAGGACGTATTGGCGAAGGTCGTTGCAGATGATGCCGCGATAGAGTCGTCCCAAAGCACGGTAAGCACCGACAACCGTCAGTGCGCCGTTTTCCACCTGTTGCAGCATGTCGGCTTTGCCGTCAGGCTGATGTATTTCGGTGATATGGGTCGCATGGTCAATAGAGGTTGCATCGTAGTTCGTGCCAAAGGATTCATAGGCAAGAGCGAGGATATAGGCTTCGCCGGCTTGCGATTCAACGCGAAGGTCGAAGTCGCCCGCATCATGCCAGCCACCGATGTTTAAGCCCGGCACGATGTCGCCCGGCTTGAACTTCGTCAGCGTGGACGCACCCTGCGCATATCCGTCGATATGATTGAAATTGACGGGAGCCATGCGGGCATCGTCTTCATGGCAGAGGTCATGCCAGACGCGGTATTTCTCGTTCACGCGCATGTGGCACATCTGCACGGGCAGGAAATATTCCAACACAGGCTGCCACGCGCCCCGATCGTACACATCCCCGGCAATGCGGAAGACGGAAGACACGGCATCGCCGTAATGCACCTGATAAAGCCCTTCTTCCTTCACATCGGTAAAGTCAAACTTCAAGTAGTTGTAGCGGAGGAATTTTTTATCCCATTTCACCCCCGCGTGCGAGGCTACCTGCTTTTCACCCTGTCCGGTAATTTTGTACAGGGCGGGTTGCAACTGCCTTGTGTCGCGGCTGTCAAGTTCGATAACGGCTGTCTTCGTCTGCTTGGGATGATAGCCCAGCTGGGAGGTTTGGATAACGGGCTTGTAGAGCCAGTCGCTTACCACGTTCGGAGTGATGACCCACTTGACGGCTTCCTTGACGGCACCGGCGGGTATCTCGCTGCGGAGAACAAACCAGCCGTTGTTGTGGTTCATGCGCCCGTCGTACAGTTTCAATTCGGTGCCTTGCGATTCAATCGTGTATTTATTGTAGGGGTCATTGGGGTTGGCGACAAAGCGTTTGCCGACGGCATAAGGCTCAGCAACAATATCATCGGCGACGATGGGGCTGTATTCGTGGCGATGTCCTTCCAGCTGATCCACATCGGCTTTGGGGTTCGGGTTGAAATGACCGATACGGTCGTTGTTGGCAGCTTCTGCAAGGGTCGGACCATTAGCCTGACGGGGAAATATACCGCTTTTGGCATCCATAATCCACGGCTTGCCGAACAAGGCGCCGGGGAAGAGTTCAAAGTTGAAGCCTACCTTGCCGATAAACTCCTTCGGAATGGGACGGTCTAAATCGACGGTCACCACAATTGACCCGCCTTCCGCTTTCACCTTCACCGTATAGTTAAACTGAAGGTCGGGATAAATCATCGGGTTAAAGCCCGTCAGATGGCGTGAAGAGTCGGGGTAGCTCAGTTGGGCGGTAATCGTATTCGCGGCGATGTCTGCCTTGCGGTCGCGCTGGATAGGGACGGGCTGCCATTGTCCGGGGGTCGGTTCGAGGCGTATGTCGCCGTTGGTAGCCACACGGTTGCCGTGCATGATGAGGCTCACGCCGCCCTGATGCCCTTCGGGGTAGATGTCGTCAAAAGCCATGACGTCAACGCCCTGATTTCGGAAATAACCTACCGAGTCAAGTTGGAACTGTTGGGCAGACAGCGTAGTCAGCCCCAAAAGAGACAGGAGAAACAGATAGCAAACGGAATGTTTCATGATTATGAATTAGGGGGATTAGTGAAAAAAGAGGTGCGCAAATATACCTTTCTTTTAAGTACGGAGGGTCTCTGCGCAACATCAGTCGAGGGTGGGAAGTAATCCGTGCTGTTCGGGGATACGAGTAAGGTACGATTGCTGACGTATTAACCCCT
>LBCX01000294.1 GCA_001657575.1 Bacteroidales bacterium Barb4 | reverse complement strand
TAAATATCCTTAATTAGCAATGCCCTATTATTAAGTCATAATTATTTTCATCAGCAAAATCAACATTGTATGTATCTATAAATCGTTGTCTCATTGCTTGATTTCTTTTCTTTATGCTGTCAATATCCGTATCTTCTTTTTCCCGATTGGACTTCTGTATTCTTGCCGCTGCTATTTCATCCGATACTTTAAGAAGCACATGAAATGCGTCCTTAATGAAGTGGAACCCTAATCTGTAATCAACAATTATATTAATATCCTGATTACACTCTTCACTGAATTTTCCATCAATCATTTTATCATGTTCAGGGTTACATTTGCACTCCTCTTGAAATTCATTGATGTCTGGACTTTTATTTTTAGCATAATCCCTTGAAAAATCACCTACTGATACAAACTTACAGTTTAGTTTCTCTGCCAAAATTTTTCCTATCGTTGATTTTCCTGTACCGGCAAAGCCACTTAATGTTATTCTATTCTTTACCATACCATTGATTTTATTATTTTATGCTTTCAATATATGCAGTGGCATCAATAAGGGTATCGTCCGGCTTGATTTTTTCCAACCTTTCGGCTTCGTTAATCATGAACAGCCGGACGCTATCTTTATAATGGAACCGCTAATTGTACGTTTGATAAACGCCAGTAAAAAGGTCTTCCAGGAATTTCAGCCCGCCGTGGTAGCCGACATACGAACTATGCAGCACTACCTTTTGCTGGAAAGGAGTGCTGACGCAAATGAAGTTGCCGTCAAGTTTCTTTACAAGGCTCTTTTCAAAGATACTGCCGATTATCAAAGGCGGGCCTGCAAAATATTCCTCCTCGATTTGCCGGTGTATCAGGTAGCCGTCGGTAGAGAACACAACTTCGGCTTCAATGCCGTAGCTGAAATTCTTGAAATAACCTGCAATTCTTTCCTGATGTTCTTCCGGCACATTTTCGGTGAGATATTGCTTGTTGGGCATCAAACCGAAGTCGTTAACCAGAAACTTGGATATTGCCAGGGCACTGTACGCCGTGGTAACGGTAGAAAATCGCTTGGAAGCCGTGCGGTTTTCAAAGAATACGCTCACTGAACGCTCAATGTAGAAATAATATTCCCGCTCGTGTCGGGCGATGAGGGCTTCAACGGGATGGAGGTCAAGACCAGCGAAACCGGCTACAGTCCGCAAAAAAGCAGAGCTTTCATGTGCGCCAATCGGCAATGTGGGATAATGAAGATAGGGCGTGCCGAATGTTTCTTCCAGCAGTTTAACGTTGCTCAAGCCTACCCAGGGCGATACAAGCAGGTTAAACTCTGCCACCGGCACCCTGTTCAGATTTTCCAGCCCCGTGTATTCGCCAAAGATGAGATTGGGGGTCAGTCCCAATTCGCTTACGAGCGTGGCAAGTTCACGGAAATCGCCCAGCCAGTACGGGTCATGCGAAGGAACGGGTCCCCAAATATTCACCAACCCCTTAATCTTTTCGCCCTTCGGCAGTTTGGTCAGATATTGTTTGATGATAGCATCTACCACCCACTCGTGCCCCTCGTAGTTGGTGCCCTTAAAACCGGGGGTGTTCACAAATATGACCGGTTTTTCCGCCTGTTGAAACTTGCTTACCACCTGTTCGATGTCATCACCGACAATTTCGGTAGTACAACCGGAAAGCACCACGTAGAGATCGCCATCCATCACTTTCAGCGAGTTTTCAATGACATCCTCCAATTTGCCCTCGCCTCCGAAAATGACCTCCGCTTCGCCGATGTTTGAACAGGGGAAGGTGTTGGTAGCGAGATAGCCCGTTCCCGACGCATCTCCCGACACGCGCGCCGCACACCCCGGTCCTGAATGGAAAATAGGGACTGCCTTATAGATTGCCTGTACCGTTTGTGAACCGCCCAGCGCACACAGATACCGGGGTTCATCTAATATGTTTGCCATAAATTGTATATTAATCCTTGATTAAAAAGGTGTCCGGTTGCTGTTTCATCCACCAGTTGGTATAGGGAAGGCGGACATGTTTAGACAGGTTTTCGGTGAAACTGCGATTTAGAATAAGGTCTAACAGTGTCTTGCCGAAACGCAGCGTGCCTTTATACCCGAACACATTGTACTCATCGTAAACGCAATAGCCGGGAATACCGATTTTCATCGACCAGATGGCGGAATCAGGATGCCGCGAAACGAATATATCGGGTCTCACCGTATTCAAAATATTCATAAACTCAAAGTTCTGCAAGTGATTCACGGCATACGTGAAATCGTTTGGCGAATTATCTATCAAGTATTGCAATGCTTTGGGACGGCTGCCGTCATCATATTGTTTATCGAAATGCCATGCCGTAAGGTGTTCAATTTTCATGTCGAACTCCTGAAGCACACGGGCAATGTTTGCGCCCAAGTTCGGGCCCATGGCAACCATTGCGCTTTTACCGGCAAGCTGTTCCTTGATTTTTTCAATCTCCGGCAGATAAATGGCTCTTTCCTTTTGAAGAAAGGCTTCCATCTCATATTCCCTGTCCACGACTTTGGCTAACTGTCGGGCAAGGTCTTCATATCCGATGATGCCGTGCGGTTGCAGGGAACGGACAAAAGGAACGCCGTAAGCCGTTTCCAGTCCGATGCCGAGATAGGATGAAAGCGTGCTGCAAGTAGTAATGGAGGCTGTCGCTTCCGACAAGTGTTCAATCTCTTCCACAGTCGAAGCCGCCAGAAGAAACGTCGGCTCCAAACCGAGCACATCCAGCATACGGATAATATCGGCGCGGGTGTTCCATGCCATACCTGCCGTAAAGCCGATAATATTGACCTTGTTTGTTTTCTTTCTGGGCGGTTTGACAATGTATTTAAGCAGGGCATGATAGGTCGCGTCAAAGCCCGATGCCCATATCTGCGATTTGAACCCCTCGCAATGTATCGGTGCTATGGGAATATCGATTTCGCCCTTCAAGTCGTCCACAATGCCCTCCAAATCCTCGCCGATGACACCACTCACACAGGAAGCACCGATGAAAATGGCTTTCGGACGGTAACGCCTATACGTTTCCAATATGGTCTCTTTGAGCTTGTCGGTTGCGCCGAATACGGTATCCGCCTCATTCATGTCGGTGCAGGTATAGGCGAAATGGCTTCTGTCCCGCCCGATGGCGCCGGCAAGAAGTTCAAACGCCGGCTTCACCCGCGCAATGGCAGCACAGCCCGACGGCCCGTGATGAACGATGGCGACATCGTTAATTTCAGAGGCTTGCGCCAGGGCGCAACCCGAAGCACAGCCGGCTGCCTGACTGAAACATCTCTTTTTCTCACCGGGACAGCCGCTGCATGCGATTTGCTCCCCGATGTCGCGCAACGTGCCTGAATAGCCGGTTATCGAACCGATGCGGGTTTCACGCGAACCGCATACCTTACTGTTTACATCTATTGCCATTCTTCTTACTTAAAAATTTTACAAAGATGCCGCTGTTCAATAATCTGTAAAATACCATATATAGGGTATATTGACGGACGGAATTGCTCCCCCCCCCCC
>LBCX01000293.1 GCA_001657575.1 Bacteroidales bacterium Barb4 | reverse complement strand
GGTTACATTTTGGAAGACATATACGGAAATTTGTGTTTATCTGTCAAAGTATATAGGCGATTATCTGATGAAATACAACTAATCTGTAGTATTTGCTGCCATTCTGATAAGCCGCACATAACAAAACGTCAAACTGTTAAAAACAAGAGATTGACTGTTTAGTTCGTCAAGAACTCTGGTGATTTCCTATTTGCCTTGCTTACCCAAATTTCAAATGCGTTTGCTCCAAGTGTATATTAAAAAAACTATACATTTGGCGTCCTAATCGGATAAATCTACAAACGACCATATATACATGAAAAGGAAAATAGCATGGGCGGTGTTATGCCTGAGTTGTGCGTTCCGGATGGAGGCGGAAACTGTTGCGGTAACCATTAACGGTTTAAATTATAACTTGATTTCCGACAATTCCGGACGGACGGCTGTATTGGCCGGCAATCAGGATTACGAGAAGCCCGTACTTACCGTTTTGGCAGAAGTAGTATCCGGCGGCCGAAAACATATCGTGACAGGTATTGAACCGCAGGCTTTTACTTCTAACAAGCATATTAAATCCGTTATCTTTTCGCGTACCTTGACAACTGTCGGAGACCGTGCTTTTGCCTATTGCGACTCCCTGACTTCCATAACCATTGCGGGCACGGTGGAAAATTTCGGATACAGTGTTTTTGAGGGATGTACGTCCGTTGAGTCCGTTACCATCACGGACGGGGTGAAAAGTCTCGGAGAGCGGACTTTCTACGGATTCAAAGCCTTAACCTCCGTCACCATTCCGGGCAGTGTTGAACGTTTGGAGAACAATGTTTTTCAAGAATGTGAATACATGGCTTCCGTAACCTTTCCGAACAATCTTAAAAGCATTGGAATGCAGGCATTCGCCGGTTGCCGCTCTTTAACTGCCGCCGCCATTCCAAACGGCGTAACAAGCATTGGAGAAGCAGCTTTTTTTGATTGTGATCTGCTAACTTCCATAATCCTCCCTGACAATATGGCAATTTTAGAGGAGGATGTTTTCCGGTCATGCAACTCCCTTAAATCCATTACTATCAAGAAGAGGACAACCGTTCTTGAATCTTTTGCTTTAGCTTACTGTCCAAATCTGCAAGACATTTATATTGAATGGACTAAACCGGATGAGATAGCCGTTGGAGACAGAGTTTTTTACGGAGCATCGGCAGATTGCCGGGTGCATATACCGAAAGGAACCGAAGACCAGTACAGATGGTACGACAATGGGGACGACGGTCCGACCGCTACTTGGTTGGGGCTTCCCATCGCCGCCAATCATTATACCGTTGCCGCCAGTGCCAGTGATCCGGCGACAGGAAGTGTAACCGGCGGCAGAGACAACTATATCCTCTACCGTAAGGCTGAACTGACGGCTACTCCCGCAACCGGCTATTCTTTTGTTGAATGGACGGACGCAGACAGCAACAGCCTCTCTATCGACAATCCCTACCTGCTAACCGTGACAGGCGATGCGACCGTTCAGGCGCATTTCGCCGCAAAGAGCTATCTCGTGAGCCTGTCTGCCGTAAACGGGCGCATAACGTCCGGCAACGGCATTTTCACACACGGAACGGAAATCACAGCATCTGCCGATGCCGCTTACGGCTACCGGTTGGTGAAATGGACAGACGCTAATGGCGACAGTATCTCCGCCGAAAGCCCCTTTACATTCATTGTGACAGGCATAACCTCCCTTCGGGCTCATTTTGCAAAAAGCAATTACAACATAAACCTGATCGCCAGCGGCAATGGTGTAATAACGTCCGGCAACGGTATCCATGCGCATGACGCAACAGTTAAGGCAGAGGCTTCCGCCGGCAGAGACTCCCATTTTATAAAGTGGACAAACGCCAGCGGCGAAAAAATCTCTGCCGACAATCCCTATTTGTTTGCTGCGACAAGCGACACAGTGCTTTTTGCCTGTTTCGGCGAGAACGAATATGTAGTAAAAACAACCTTCAACCCTCTCCTCGGCTGGACGGAAGGAGCCGGCATGTACACTTACGAAGAGGAGGTTGTTTTGACAGCCTATGCCCATCCGGGCTTCCAGTTTATCGAATGGATAACGGCGGACGGTCTGCATATCTCCGCCAATCCGTACAGGGAAGCCAAAATAAAGGGCGACATAGCGATGACGGTTGTCTTTGAAGCAGACGGAAAAGCCCCCCTCCCCCCTATTGTCGGCAACGAAATACTCCCTGCCGGAGAGGAAGCGCGGGCTTATTATGCAGACGGAACGCTGCATCTTGTCAATTTGGAGGGTTATATCCTATCGGTTCGGACGATAACCGGACGGGAAGTGTTGCAATTCAAAGCAGGCAGTGCCGATGAATACTATCCCGTTGCCTTACCCGTCGGCATCTACATCCTTACCCCAACCTCACCCAACCTCCCCGCAGGAAGCCGCCCGCCTTTCAGGGAAATTGGTAAGTTTGTTGTACGGTAAAGGAGCCGGGGTAACTTAAGATAGGAAACATTTCGTCAAGCCATATCCTGCATATATTTACGCGGACGGACGGTAAAGGGAAGTTTCTTTTTTCACCAATAATTATTGAAAAAACAGGTTTCTGAAACAACCGGCAGGAATTGACATTTCAAAGGACGGTTTTCACGTGTACCTCAATTGAAGGCTTCAAAGGTCTCTTGGACTGGTCGGTCAAGGGCATCTCCAATTTGACAAAATGCACCCCTCCCGCTCCAAAACACTTTCAAAATACCCCGTTAATCGTTAGTATAAACTACCGAGGATAATGCCCTGTAAAAATATCCCCTACATTTGCGCAACAGAAAAAACGAATGAAAAAGTTTATCACCCTCACGCTTGCCCTTCTTATATATACCACCGCCTCCCCTCAGACCGTAGGGCTTGTCCTCAGCGGCGGAGGAGCCAAAGGTGCCGCACACATCGGCGTAATCAAAGCCCTTGAAGAAAACAGTATCCCCATTGACTACATCACGGGAACGTCCATCGGTGCCATCATCGGATGCCTCTATGCCATGGGATACACGCCCGACGAAATGCTCCGTCTCATACTCTCCGATGAATTTGAATACTGGCAGACCGGCATCATCGAAACTGAATATAGCTACTACTTCCGCCGCCCCTATCCCACACCCGAAATCGCACACTTCTCCATTGACTTCACCGACTCGCTCCAAATCACAACCGACTTCTTCACCCAAAGCCTCATTAACCCCATCCAGATCAACCAAGCCTTTATGACCCTTGTCGCACAAGCCAACGCGCAATCCGGACAAAACTTCGACAACCTCTTCGTCCCCTTCCGCTGCGTTGCCTCCGACATCTACAATAAAAAAGCCGTCGTCTTCAAACAGGGAGACCTCGCACAAGCCGTCCGCGCCTCCATGAGCCTCCCCCTCGTCTTTCAACCCGTCTGGATGGACAGCATCCCCCTCTTCGACGGAGGACTTTATGACAACTTCCCCGTCAAGCCCATGAAAGAGGACTTTCACCCCGGCTACATCTTCGGATCAGCCGTTGTCGGCA
>LBCX01000046.1 GCA_001657575.1 Bacteroidales bacterium Barb4 | reverse complement strand
CTTTGGCTTATTCTCGATTTGCTCGATTATTTCCGCAACTTCCTGTTTTCCATAGCTCGTTATCAGCTTTTTAAGCTCCTCATCCGTCATGGACTTGAAGTGTTTGGCGCATAAGGGGCAGTTGTCGCTTAGCCAAGAATTGAATTTCAACAGGTCATCGGAAAGTGTGGGTGTGGGCGAAACGGCGTCAGCCGTTTTCTTTACAATCCCGCTAGGGATTGTTTCTTTTGTATTATCTTTATCTTTAACTTTATCTTTAATATTGTTTATGTTCGGTTTATCTTTTATATAAAGGTCAGATAAACCACCTTTATCTTCACCTTTATCTTTTGTGTCGTAGTAAGGGTTTTTATCCCCTTTCTTAAAGTTCGGATTGCCTCCCCCTCGTTTACCAGCCTCTGATAATTTATCCGATTTCACGTCCTTGACCCGCATTCTCTCGTTGAAACTTTCGGAGTAGAACCGCTTACCGTCTTCGGTAAATGAGAACAGCCCAAAATCTTCAACAACGGATTTAACCACTTCGGAGCTTACGCGTAGGTCAAAGGCTAAATAGTTATAATCTTTGACGCACGTGTAAGTTTCTTCCTCGCGAAGTTTTTCAAGTAACATGAAATAAGCCGCATACCCAAGCGCACCACATTTAGACATCCGCACGGCGACAATTTTGGCATCATTACGGGCGTTGCAGTCATGGCTGAAATAATTGACTTTTTTCATTGGTGTGTATATAAACTTTTCATTTTTTGCAACTGCTCTAAAAATTAGAGCAGTTCAAGTTGTTCTTGCTTATTTCTGTTTTCGCTACTGTTTTTCAACTTTGTAGCCCGATACAATCGGATACCATTTGCCGTTCCATTCATTGCTGTCAATGTCGAACAGAAGACGTATCACGTCATCTACATGCAGGTCGGCGTCACTGACGCGCTGCGCTCCGAATAGTTCGAAAGGGAACTTCTTCGGATACCTGTCGCCATATTCCAAGACATACGACTGCTTTGTAAACTCCTTGCCCGATTTTGTCACTCCTTTTTGGACAGGGAGGACGCGGATAATTTTGCCTGTAATTTCCATCACTTTTAATTATTTATGTTTGTAATTTATTTTTCGCTTATATGGTCTTTAAACACCCTATCAATTATATCGCTCAAATAGTGCTCGTAGGTATCAACCATTCTATTCAACTTGTTGGCGGCATCGTTATACCCCTTTATGTATATTTTTTGCTCTTCAATGGATAACTCATTCCTAACGGTTCTTTCGAGCGATTCCAACCAATCTTCCATGAGATGAAAGCTGTCGTGTATTTTGCCTATGATGGCACTTTTGATTTCTTCTTCATACTCTTTTATAATGGGGTCGATTACTTCCTCGGCTTTTTTGAAATAGCCTTCCGTGCAGTGAAAGTTATCGTCAGTTAAAAGTATTTTGTTAATTAAACTCTCTTTTGTCCAGCTATTCATTGTTTTAATTATTTATTCGTTGAAAATCCTTTTTGAAACATTCGGCAATATCAATCTTTGAGCTTCTTTATAAAAGTCCTTCTTAATTTCAAACCCGTAAGCCTTTCGCTCGCAATTTGCAGCCGCCAACAGCGTGGTTCCACTGCCTGCGCACGGGTCTATCACTACCTCGCTCTTATCCGTGAATATGCCGATAAGATATTCCAACAACCCTACGGGCTTTTGCGTCGGGTGTATTTTGCGCGTTTTTGTGTCACGTTTATAGTCGAGGCAATTAAACACCATACTACCGTTATTGTTGAATTTTGGCAACTTGTCGCGATATAGTAATACTCCGTATTCACAATTACCCACTATGCGCATGTTAGCCTTTAATACCTGTGCCGAAAAGTTCTTCCTAAAAACGAGATTGATATAGTTGTTAAGTCCGTATTCTTTGGCTTTTTGTATCAGTTCGAATTGCTGCTCAAATTCACAGAAGACAATCATGCAGGGAGCTTTTCCTGCCTCTTTCGGTTCAGGGCGTAACATTTTTGTGCAGAAGTGCAGAAATTCCGAAATCCTAAAATCATTATCGGTGTCAAAGAACGTCTTTCCTGCAAGTTCGCTTTCTCCGTTTGAATTATCGCCGTCCACGTACCACGCGGGATTTGACCCGTAGGCGTTTCTGCCTATGTTATAGGGTATGTCCGCAATTATGAGCTGGGCTTTGGGGATGCCATAACTCTTAAAATTCTGGAAGTGGTCGTTGAATAATTCTATATCACGCATAAAAATCCTGATTTAACATGTCCTGCAATTCGGGCAGCGTAATCCCATACTCCGTAGAAGCCCAAATGGAGACCTTATTCATGAAGTCGCCCATCTCTGCCGTTGTCATCTTTGAAGTTTCAAAATCCCTCATTTCTGTTTGTCCCGTGAACTTGTTTTCAAAGTCTATCTGTCCTAATATTTTCCTCTTCACGTCCCGCTTGCAGTCATCCATCGAGGTGTAGCCAAACTCGTCGGCTAAAATCGTCATCCACTTGTGGAATAGCGCATTTTGGTTCAATGTCCTGCGGCTTGTCTGCTTTTCAATCTTAACGACGTAGTTCCCGTTATGGAGTAAAAGCATGCTGTTCTCCACCTTTGCTTTTATAATGCCCATTTCAGGGGAGAATGCGCCGTTTAGCTTTGCTATCGGGAATGACTTCATAATGCAGTTATCCTTTCTCTTATTTTTGCCGTATCTTTTTTGTCGGCTTTCACCCATATATCCTGAACGACGTGAAAAATATCATCCTCCAAGTACCACCCTTTGGCTTCCGATACGTCCAATGTCTTTTTGATTAGTTCCATGATTGATTTATTTTTGTTCTTTCGCAATCGAAATAATTTCTGAAAGCATTTCTGTCATCAGTTTTTCGGCAAGTTCAATCCGTTCCTTTAACAGGTTAATGGCTTCTTCATCGGGTAATATTCTCAATACTTTTAATCGCATCAGGTCGCTCATTCTGGGGTCGAAGCTTGTGAAGTCACAATATTCGGCATGAGCGAAAAGAATATTAGCCATACACTGCCAATAGTAGGCGGGTGAATTTTTAAGAAGGTCTTTCTGTGAGGTCATCAGCCAATTCTCAATATGGTTGCTTCCATTGAAAGGTGATTTTATCTCTATCAGACCGTTTTCGGACTGAATTTCACCGTCGAAACTTCCTCCTGTTCGTTTGGAATACGGGCAAAAGAACGACTCTACAACCTTTAATCCCGTCCGCTTCTCGTATAGCTCACGGGCGTAACTTTCGTTGTCGTTTCCCCAGCGGGTGGCGGCATTTTCAAATCCATTCGCCTTTTGATTTGCAAGGAAAACGGTGTCGTCCATGATTAGTTCGTACACCCTTTCTCTTATGTAGGTAAACGCCGTTTCGCTGAACACATCTTTTTTGGAGCGTGGCGCACCCATTATTTTCCAAATATTAGAGGACGTAATACGCCCTTTTCGCACAAGAAACCACTCATCGCTTCTTTGTAAATATTCGCTCATCTCATAGTGTATTTGCATTTTTATCCCTTTTCGAAACATCGGCGTCCAGAATAGCGTTGAATTGCTCATTGGTAATTTTTCCCTGCAAAACGGCTAATTCAGCCGCCTTTACGTCATCCTTGACCTTTTCGTACTCGGCGACTTTTTGTTCTTCGGTCAATTCGGAGGCGGTTACACCGTCCGCCTTGACGCGGATATTTTTTAGCAATTCCGAAACGGTGGTATCGCCGTCTTTGAGGGCTTGGTAAAATCCGACGAGAAGGGCTATTTCGTCAGCCTTGATTTGATTGACCGTTTGTTTGCCCGCCAGCTTCACGAGTTCATCCTCTGTTATTCCCCATTCGCTTTTGAAGGCATCAATAGCCTTTTGCCGGCGACCTATGAGTTTTGTCTCGGTTGTCAAATCGCCTGTAATAAGACCTTGTGCAGCCTTGTACACGGAATCCGTAATGCCTTTTGGAATTATTGCAAGAACGGCGTTTCGGTAGGCTATGGAGTTAGCCGCATTGCCGGTAACCGTTATCATATCATCGGTAAACCTCTGACCGTTCTTTCCAGCAATGCTTCTGCGGACTTCAAAGGCGGCTGCGTAATTGTTTTCCAAGTCCCACGCAACGCCGCGCGATACTATTTGTTTCTGCGTTATTTCCACCACTTTTGCCTCCACGCGGATATTTCCGTAACATTGCGATATTATTTTAGCCAGATGAACAGATGGTCCCGTAATAGGCTTGCCTCCTCTTGGAAGCGCATACGAGCAGGATTGCGCCGTTTCTTCGGACATCGTGACTATTGCTATCGCGTTGTTGAGAGACCTTCTCAAATCACGTGGGTACTGTTTTGCCGTTGATACCTGAATATCGACGTTCGCCCTCTCTATCGTATCCATCTGTTGGATATTGGGAACTTGCACTTGAAGTGCTTCATAATCTTCCGCCATTTTGTTTACTTTATTTTGTTATTTATCTTCACATTCGTAGTAACTTCCCAAATCGCAATCAATGCCCGGCTCGAATCCTTCTCCGTCGTGGAGAGACTCAAAGTGTATGTGTATATCTCTTACGCTCCCGCGATAATAATCGCCTAAATCTACATCAATACCCATATCCCACTTTTTCAGAAACGCATCCAAATCTTTCTTGAAGGCTTCGTTCCTTTTCGCCTTAGCTTCTTTGTAGCTGTCCATTATCGTATCTTTTTAATCGCCTCAATAACCCTGTCCAATTGCACCGTGTACTCATTTTCATTCGTAAAGTAAGGAGACGCGGGATTGTGAAACAGTACTGAATAAGCACCGTTGAAATCATATATAAAGGATGAGTCCACCACTTCAGTGCAAATACAATACGATGACAACGTAATGCGTACTTGTATGGACGTTTTATTTTCCAAAAGGTCTGCTTGAAGCTCGTGGAGTTTTTCGAGGGTTTCCGCGTATGTCATTCTACGCCCTCCCCTTGTTCAAAAACGCCTCAATGTCCTTGTCGGTGAAAAACCGTCTGCCTCTTGGTTTTGAAGACGTTAATCCCTCTTCATTGATGTAGTTGTACAGCGTTTTTACGCATACGTTCAGCTTTTTGGATGCTTCCTTTACGGTGTAGATTTCCATGATTTCTATTTTTCAGTCAGTTCAACATTTTCAAATATGGCGTTAATTTCTATTCCATTCATGAGTTCGCACTGGATTGTTTCGCTTCCAAAATCGACGCCTTTTACAAAGCACTCGCTTTCAATTCCTGACTTAATCCATACGATTTCATCTTTGTGAAAGCCGTGATTGTCAAATTCTTCTCGTGTCATTGTTTTATTTTTTTTACGTCCAATACTCAATTATGAAAGTTTTCGCCTCTGCCTTGTCGTCAGTTCCATACAGCCGTTCTATCTCTGCCGTGTCCATGACTTCCAAATCGAATAGCTCATTTAGAAGCATCATTTGTTGGCGGGTGTAGGGCAAGCCGCCACCGTCAGACGTGATATTCATTTCTTCTTTCATTGTGGGCGGCGCGGGACTCGAACCCGCAAAAACTTAAACCCCTAACCTGTACCGCCCGATGTGCAGGGGGCTTTTCATCCCCTGCTGCTTTTTTTCACACACATATTTTATTTAATCTCAACCGACCGTCTCGCGACGGTACATGCCTGCCCTCACGGCGGTATTATGGAAAGAAAGCCTTCAATTCGGATACTTCCTGAAAAAATCATCCCTTGCCTTTCTCTTGCGCCTATCGCGTGTGATGCGATGCCGATTTATCAGCAGGAATAGGGAGAAGCCGACGGCGGACAGGACAAGGGGGAGTATTGTTGCTGCGTTCATATTGATAGTTTTTATTTTTATGTCAGTATATCCCTTTCCTCTTCGTATGTCAGCGGTCTGCAAGCCTCATACAGCTCTCTGGCTATCTCATACTCTTTGCCGGCTATCTCAATGTCTTCTTTGAGGATAGTCTCTATCTCATGTCGGTAGTCCACGTTGTAGGCGGATATTACCGCCTGTTCTGGTGCTGTTTGAACGAATGACAGCTCGCCTTTGAGGGCTTCGAGGTCGTTCAGGATGTCGAGGTGGTGTTTCATCTTATTCTGGTGTTATGGGCTTTGACAGCCGCCGCCATCCGTTCAAAGGCTTTCATGTATTCGGCGTACTGTTCGCCCTTGTAGATTTGCACGTTGAAAATCGGCGCAAGGCCATTTTCCAACCACACCGTAACATGGTTTGAACTCGGCTCAATGGACAGCGACAGCTCGCCGCCCTCTTTCAAAAGGAAAAGTTGAAGCTCTTGGAACTTTTGGATTGCTTCTATGCAGGATGCACGGTTCGCACCCACCTTTTTTATCTCAATCTTCAAGATAGATTCTAATATTTCTTTTTCTTTTATTACATCGTCTAACACTTCACGCATCGTTGAAGATGGATAGGTTGGTATCCATTTATTAATTTCGTCAATCTTTCTCTGTAATGTTTCAATTTTATCTTTCAAAAATTCAATATGGTTTATAATCATAATTATTTATTGCGTTATTAAAATCAAATTAGCCGATAGAAATAATATTGTAGTTTTTGAAGCACCTGAACCCGTCCGCTTCCGTATCCCAATACGTGAAAAGCAGGTCGTTTTGCTTTCTTTCAGCACCCTTTACTTTCCCCTCCGTGTACTCTGCCTGCAACGTTCCGAAAGCCTGCCTTACTTCGCCTGATATTTTGGCAAAGTGGAACTGAACGATGCCGGTTGTCATTGCCTTTCTCAACTTGAAAAGCGTCCAAGCCTTTTTTAGACACACGCTGAACGCTTCGACCGTGACCTTGAACATGCGCCATGCGGCTGTCATAATCGCTGATAGTGTTTCTTTTGTCTTCATATCTTTACTTTATTATATAAAGCGATAAAAAAAGGCGAAACCCGCATATTAATGTCCTTTTGGGTGTCGAAGCCAAACATCAATAGCGGATTTGCGCCTTAAAAACAAAGTATATCTTCAATTTCGGTGGCTTCGACGCGCCGAACTGACTTTCAAAATCCCCGCACTAATTTCTCTCTTGAAACTTACAGCCTTTGCGAAATCCCTTATATTTGCGGTGTCAAACTCAAATCATGCCTGTCAGCATGCAAGGGGGATGCTCTGTGCTTTTGTGCGGGTTTTGTGGAGGCAAATGTAAATATATTTATTTACCCTCAAAAGGAAAGTACACAAAAATATGTACTGATAAGTTTATTTAACAAATAGGGTATAATGGTATGGAATTAGGTAGTTTCTTACATGTGGATAGATGATGGAAAGCCGTCCTTGCATGCGGTTGTCTGCTTGTTGCAGCCTCTCTTATGTTTGATTTGTTCGTAAATAGAGGGCTTATACTTGGAATTGGTATAGGAATGTTTCTGATAGGAATTTCTACTTGGTGTGTGCAAAAGATAAATATTGGGTATCTCAATGAGGGTTTTGGCAGTATCCAGAGACTGTAGAATTGTCATTGCCTACTATCCAAAAAGTTTATGAAAGCATTGTATCGCTACATCCACAATGCAAATAAACGCGACTATGAAGCCTCCCATACAAACGATTGAACCAATGACTTCTTCGGATTTAGTAAGTGGTGATTTTTCAGAAAAGGAAGTAACCATTTCAGAAAAGTATGTTTTCATACCAACAATATTAAAAAGGCTATCCCACACGTATAGGGACGTGAGCGGACAGCCTCTAAGGTTGTTAAACCCGATTTCTCTGCATTCCCTATTGCGGGGGCAATATAAATAAATTTATTTACCATGAACATAAACGATAGAATTAAAAAGATTTGTGAGGTTTTTTGCGAAAATTCAAATGGAAAATTCGCGGTCACAATGGAAGCGAGTAAGCAAAATGTAAATAATTGGTCGCGTAGTGGGTATAGTGTCGGTTTGTCAGTCATTGTAAAAATTATTGAAAAGTTTCCGAGCGTTAGCCCAGAGTGGCTACTCACGGGCGTAGGTGAAATGGAGCGCACGGATAACGGATTAACTCATCAATCCCAAACTGACCGCATAGAGCGATTAGACAATCACAATACACTACTTTTCAAAGAGAACAAAGAACTACGGGCGGAGAATGACGAACTAAGGGGACGACTATATATGAAAAAAAGCGCAGGGTAATTTATATGTATCCGAATTATTGAAAATCATTTATTTATATAAACAGTTAAATTAAAGTTTTATGAAAAGGTTAATTATTTTTTTTTTTCTTGCTTTGTTTTACGGTAATGCTTATTCTCAATATCTTAAAAAATATCACGGAATGTATATTGGGTTTTCACAATCGCATGGCGATAATATAAAATCATATATGGGGTTAGATTTAGATGCTACATTATTTAATGTGAAGTTTATTTACCATACTAACTTTGAGTACGCCTCTGAAAACACATACGGAAAAGGTTATCTAACGGACAAGGAGACGCAAGAAGCGGTTCTTTTAGGATATAGTTTTTTTCGTTATCATCAGCCAAAAATTGGTGATTTTTATATTACACCAATAATCGGAATTTTAACATCTAAGTTTTTGTATAGCGACAAATACTATGGAAAGGTAGCTACGGAAAATAACACAACAAAATACCCTGTGGGTCTATGTATAAATTATACTGTAAGGAAAAGTATAAACACAAGCGGTGGTTTTTCAATCGGTCTGCTTGTTACAAGCTATATGTCTGGGTTAAATATAGGATATGCAATGTAATTTCTAATATAAACAATTAAAAATTAAATGAGATGAAAAGTATGTTATCAGTTTTTTGTTCGCTTTTGATTTGCAATCTTTGTTTTTCACAGGAAAAAATAACAGGCATAGGGAAACTTAAACTATTCTCATCTGCTAATGTTATAAAAGAAATAGGATACATAAAAGAGCCTATTTTAGTGACAAGCGAACGAGAATATCTTTCAAAAGTTTATAAAAAATATGAGAATAAAGAATTGTATTTATTAGGTATAAGCGAAAATAAAAATGATAAAATAGCAAGAGTGCCTTTTTGTGATAGTGTTAAAGTGTATTACATTCCGTCATATATTCCCGTTGACGGAGTTGTTTTAAGCGGGATAACATTGAAGTTTTTTAATGATTCGTTATATAGCATTATGATTGATTCTCCAGACGGTTTAAGAGCCGCGCTCACTCTAAAATATGGAAAGCCAGAGCACGAAAAGAAAGAAAAAGAAAGAATATTTGTAAATGGATTGGGGATAGAAATAACAAAAATAGATTCAGAATATACAACAACATGGGAAAAAGAAAATAAAGAAATATCTTGTTATTATTTTTCAAAATTTTATCATAGCGATAAAGGGGAATTAAACCATTTTGAATATTTTTCATTGTTTAATGTGCCTATGGCAGACAATGTAGAAAAAATAGACAAGGAGAATACAAAAAAAATAATAGATAAAGAAGAAAATGAAAGAAGAAAAAAACTTGATGTTTTATAGTATAAATAATTAAAAATAAATCCAAATGAAAAAGATTTTTATCCTTATGTTTTTATCATGCGTGGCTACCATGAGTGCGCAAAGCGATTACAGGGCGGAAATGGAAAAAATACAGAAACTAAACAGGCAACCCGTTGAAGTTGTCAGTGCGGAATATCAATACGGCAAAAGCTCTGGGGAGCTGCTACGGAACGCATCCACAAGCCAGCTTATAGGGTACGGCTGTTTCGGGCTGTCTGCCGCTATCGCGGTGGCATCCGCAAGCTCGGACGGCAATACTGCCCTTATCGGTTCGGGAGCGGTAAGTATTGTAGGATTGGTATTTATAATACGGGGAATAACCCTTATGGGCAGCGCAGGACGCGCGTTAGAGTACGAACATAAAAACATGATTTTGCGACCCGCAGGTGAGGGGGTAGGGGTTTCACTTTCGTTTTGATGCAACCGAAAAAATCCCTGCCGATATTTTGACAGGGATTAAACAGGTAATTTTATAATACAAACAACTTTCTTTCTGCTTTTCAAAAAACTCATACGCTGGCATTGTGGGTTCTTTTACCGTGACAATCTTTGTATTTCCTGCCGCTACCGCAATAACAAAGGCTGTCATCATCCTGAATTCCTTCCGCCAAATCCTCTTCTGTCAGTGGGTTGTCCTTTGGGTCTATATCAAACAGAATATTAAAAAAATCTTTTCTTTTTAATCCCAAGTTCCGAAGCGCATTCATTATGATAAATTCAGGAACGGGACTTTCATGGGTTTGAACGATAATGGGTCTTGTTAAATCTCTCCGCACCCATTTCTCGTGACCACCTGATGTTTTTATATGTTTACACCCGGATTTCTCCAAAAACGACCGATAGTCATCAAGTGTAACATTTTTTAGTTTGACCATTGTCAGGCTGTTTCAGGAAAACATACATCCATGCTGTATTCGATATATTTTTTATTTTGAGTAATATCGCGCAACGCCTCGTTTTTCTCCATCATATAGGCGCGTGACGGGGCTTTTATTTGCCGACGGCTTTTCCCCTTTACCTGCCATCCGTGTTCTTCCAAGTCATCATACAACGTTCCCTTGTTCATCCAGTAGTTAATATTTTCATCCAGTATGCCTTCAAACGCTTTCTTTGCGGCATCTTCGGTGTTTTCATAAGCCGACAAGTCCAAAGCGGGGCAATAGATTACATGTATCCCGTCTTCTTGGAAGGCATACATATCGACACGAAATAGAATGTTCTTTTCCCTGTTCTGATGCAGCGATGTCAATTTAAGATTTGTCATATTATTATGTTTTTTTGTCATTACCGCTTGACGGAGCAAAGATAAAGCAAAAATCCATAATCGTATAATGTTCGCACACAATAATATAACATACTAAAATATAATATGTTAGTAATTCTTATACAGAATTGGCAAATATCCTGCAAAATAGCTGCTTTCCGCTCCACTTCACGGGTTTGTGAATGTAAACAGTGTAATTACGTGTATGTATATTGTAACCGTTTGCAAGATAATTCGCACATATTTCGCACATGTGCGAAATCAAATTACATTTGCCACTCAATAATTAAGCAAATGGATAACATACAATTACGCTATTTATTTGACCGAATAAAGGAGGCGGACAATAACACCAAGAAAGGACTGCTCAATATTGAGGTCAGAATATCCGGCACGAACAAGCGCATCCTAATTTCTACCGGCATCCACCTTTTCAAAAATCAGTTTTCGGACAGAAACGGATTCAAGTGCCGAAACCATAACAACGCACCGGCGATAACCGGCAAGGTGGTGGACATGTACCGCAAGATAGAAGCGTTCGCCTTTTCGGACAAGTGCCGGCAACTGTCCGATATAAAGGCATGGGATAAGTCCGTAGAGGTCGGGGCTTCATTCATTGACTTTATGAAAGAGGAATTGAGACGGCGCAATTACCCTGCGCTCAATACTGCGCACAGTCAGCGCATGGCTATACGAAAGGTAGAGGCGTTCGGAGGCTTCAAATACTTTGCCGACCTCACCTACCAGAACCTGCTGAAATTTGACACCTACATGCGCCGGACGGTAAAGATGCCTTCATCGCTCAACAAGGTGCACGTCATACTTCATTCGTACATCAGGGAGGCTGTACGGCAGGAACTCATAACCAAAGACCCCTATGCCTCGTTTACGATACCGGCGGCTAAATTCAAGGAACCGGTGTATCTGACATCGGGAGAGGTTGAAAGAATATTGAAGTGGGAGCCGGGGACGGAATTATTGCAACAAACAAAGGACATGTTCATAGTTCAATGTTTTACGGGGTTGGCATTCGTGGACATGCAGCGATTGTCCGGGGCTGACATAATGGAAGTGGAGGGCAGAAAGGTCATTAAGAGCAACCGGAAAAAGACAGACAGTGCATTTATCCTGCTATTATTACCTGAGGCTGAAAAAGTGTTGGAACGGTATAATTACCGGTTGCCGCGCATGGCTATAAATTCCTATAATCAGCGGCTAAAATTAGTCGGAAAGGGGGCGGGCATTGAAAAGGTCATTTCTTCGCATTCTGCACGTCATACGTTTGCGGTTTATCTTATAAACAAGGGCGTTAGCTTATCGGTTGTGAGCAAAACATTAGGGCATTCGAGCCTTACCATGACGCAACGGTATGCGCAACTTCTTTCAAAAACAGTTATCGATGAGATGTCCAAGTTGCTGTAATTTTGCAAAAAATCCCTGCCATGAATGACGGGCAGGGATTAAATCGCTATCAATGTCATTTTTTCATGCTGTCAGCAAGGGATTGTGCAGGTATTATTTTCCCATTAACCAAGAATTCCACGTTGGGCTGTGGACTTTTCCATTTAATCCCATACGCCACACCGGGCACCCGTATAATATGGGTGATGCCGTCTATATCTACATATCCATAAGACGCGCTATTAGCGGGATAATACTCATAATCAAATCCGGTTTCTTTTAGCCCGCCTTCAATTTGCGAAACTTCCGCTTTTTTCTCACTTTCAAACATCGTTTTGCCGAGCTCGTCAATGCGAAGCAAGCCTTTGTCGTATGTGTATGAAAATGACTTTCCGGTAATGGTGTTTTTAAGCGTAATATTTGCGGTTGTGTATAATTCCCACACGGGCAAAATGGTCGTGGGAGGCAGGGCGGGGATAACCATCCCTCCTGAAATAGGGGTTTCAATTTCATCATCCTTGTTGCAGGAAGCAAGTGCCGTCAGCGCACAAATCAAAAGCAGAATCTTCTTCATTTTAATAAATGATTAGTTGTTAATGGGGCGCAAAGTAATGGATATTTATTCAATGAAAAAAATCCCCGCTAACTTCACAGCCGGCGGGGATAAAAAGTTTATGGAAAAAAAATTGATTTGAACTACCAACTATTTCCAAAATGGAAATAGTTGCTATCAATACTTAATCGGTCAGCTGCTTAAACTGCCTGTGGTAGATAGGCAGTGAGCCAAACGGCGTTTTCAGGACAATATCCACTGTTCCGGTGACATTCCCCGTTGCCGATGCAAGATGAGGGATGCCGTTGACTTTGTGAAGATTTGCCAGCTTCTCCCCTGCCTGCAAGGGAATGCCCACAGTCAGATTGCCTTTCAATCCCCCGTTCACGGCGAGGTCTCCAAGAAGATAGTCGCCGCCTCCAAGATTGAAGTTTACCGTACCGTCCCCTTTCAGGTCGGTCGCGATGGTGACAGAGTAGGCGATTTCGCCTTTGGCGGAATCCGCATCGTCTTGCGTGCAGGCTACTGCAAAAGCAGTGACAACCACAGCCATTACGGCTGACAAAAGAAAGATTTTTGTTTTCATTTTTGAAAAAATTAAATTATTGAATAATAGATAATTATTTATAGTAAAGCTCCTCAATAGCCACTATTCTGTTCTTCCACCCCATTACCCGCTCTTCACCTAAAAAAGTCTTCTGCGAGGGGTGATTTTTTGCAATGTCGGTCACGAACTGTATGCGCGCTTCTTTCAATTCCTTGAAAAACACATCGCCGTCTCTGTCATTGACTGCCTGAATGGTCTTTGTACCTACCTTGCCGTCCTGTTCTACTTCGAGAAGCCTCTGCGGTATCGTTATGCCCCAGCGTCCCGAATTGTAGAACCAGTCCACGAGCATGTGGGCAACGGGAAAGCTCTGTATCTGTTCGGCTTTCCACTTGCTGAAATACAGCCTTGTGAAAATGTCCAACCACTGCTCGTCGGTCATTTCGTACAGGGACTTTGTAACATTTTCGTACACGTGCCTGCCGACCGTTACGGTTGGCAGTTTCTTTGCGACGTCGTGCCCCGCGCTTATCCACGTAGCGAGCGTTACGCCTCTGTTGGTCTCTCCGCCCTTGTCGGCTGGATTGTTTACGTAGCCGCCCTCCCACTTTTTGTAAAAGGGAATTAGTAGTTCTTCTTTTGTCATGGGTTATTTTTTTATTTAGTCGCTACGGCTCTATCAAAAGTCCACCCTCTGCTAAACCGTTTATTTAGTTTATGCGGCTCAATGCCGTATATTTCAGCCCATTCAGATATACATTTCGTTTGCCCGTCATATTCAATCATTCGGTTTTTTCGGGTGTTTCTGTTTTGCTCTTTCATTGTTACCCACCGGCAATTTGCCGGCTCATAGTTACCGTTAGTATCGATGCGGTCAATGGTGAGGTTGTCGGCATAGCCATTCTCCACTGCCCACGCATGAAAAGCCTTGTAGTCTTCTTTCCACTCGTCGCACATCGTTATGCCTCGTGCGCCGTAATAATGAAAGCGGGTGAAGTTCCTGTTCATACATCTTGACTTGATATTGTGCCAGATGCCGTATAGCCTTTGGTTTGTTTCCATGAATAATTTTTGCTTAATACG
>LBCX01000292.1 GCA_001657575.1 Bacteroidales bacterium Barb4 | reverse complement strand
AATCCCAAACCTTCAGGATACATTTCCAATGCCATGCGATGAACCTCCGTTGACTTTACATCCGATTTACGAACTGCCGTGTAATGATAACCGCACTGCCTGCACAGATAACGCTGACGTCCGGACACTGCACCGTCTTTGCTTTTATGAACACTCCCACATGTTGGACAATCCATGATGCTGTCTTTTTTTATTAACCGACAAAGATATGATTCTATGTTAATTTAACAATACCGCAAATTTAATATCCGGTATTGCCGCTTATTCCTTTTTACCTGAAAAGCCATCCGTTCATGTCGGGTTTGAACGGACTGCGCAATACACTTTATTCTAGTCCTTATATCGAACTCACGTTAATTTAACAATGTCTGAGATTGAAATCAAGACTTTGGCGGAAGAGGACAGAGAATTAAAGGAAAAGATTGACCGGATAATCAAAGTAAAGGGATTGGGATTGATTACTACAGCAATGGTATTGGCGAAACAAACGGCTTCCGACTCTTCAACAATATCCGACAAGCAGTAAATTGTGCCGGATTGGACGCGCTTCTCAAAGAGTCGGGAAAGTTCAAGGGCAAGACGGGGCATCCTCCAAAAAGGGGAATGCCGCAATCAGGCAATGCCGATTCATGCTGGCCTTGTCGGTGGCTAATCACAATAAAAACGGTATTGCTAATTAAAAATTGTAGCGTGCCATTTCAATAATGCATTAATAAAGGAACCTTTTCCCCATTCTCTCAACGGCAATCCATATCCAACAACAGTTTTTTGAATCTGTGTATGAATGCATTTCGCCAACTTCAACAGTCTCTATTTCTTTCCCAAATTTCCTGATCCGGTTTAAAACAGAAACATTGCTTACTCCTAATATCTTCCGATTGACCAGAAGCTTGATCTTTCAAGATACAACTGAAGAGCCTGCTTTTTCATTGATTCGGGTTTAGCTGTTGACTTTAACCGTATAATTATATCCGCAATTTTTACATTTATAACGTTGTCTGCCTTTGGTGAAACCCGCTTTTATCTTTTTTTACTGCTGCATTTGGGATAATTCATACTATTTTTTTCTTGTAAATGTAAGAAATGTACTTAATTAGCAATGTCCAAAATTACAACTTTAATTTCATATGAGAGTATAGATTCTTCTTTTAAATAAATACACAAATGAAGTTCTCAATTGTTGAGACTTTAAATGCCAACCCCTACCATCTGCCTGATTTCTTACTAATCTAAAGCCATTATTTACCAATTTTGCTATTCATTCTAAAAATCAATAGATTATGAATAGCAAAGAAAAAGACTTAAAATTACTTCTGCTTTCTATGAACAGGTTGTCGCTTATGTTTTATCTACATGAGAGTTATCCTGAAATATCCGGCGACACGGCTTTTGTTATCGCCCGTTGTGATTTAGCAGCAGAAGTTCCTTTGAAGCCATAAAATTGGAACATGAAGTCCTGTTTCAAGACTTGCATTTCTCTAAACACAACACTTTGGTAAACATCCTTTGGAATGAGTTCGCCGATGTTGTCCCCTAGGGTACATCCAAATTGTTGGTGATAAGACTACTTCCTGAATGCTAAATGGTCTTTGCTAAGTATCCGCTTTCCGACGACTTTGCTTATGAACCTGAATTTGAATTGCTCTACACCGAACTAACCGGAACGATTTCCATTTATTTAGAGGAACATGAGTTCCAATCTGCAGACGAATATCGAAGCTATACGCACTGCTTTTATTCTTGACTGGGAAAAAGTGTGGAACGAATGATTTTATCGCAATACAGCGATTCCGGTGGATTGAAGTGTATCCTAAATCCTACTCAAACGGAATTAGACAAAGCCTATTGGACAAAATCCGAGTTGGACTTGTTTCCGTTGGTTTTCGATTTGCACAAACTTATCAAAGAACATTCTACAAACGAACAGGCATATAAACGCTACTTCGGCAGTCTGAAAAACTCTATCTTGACAGCATTTTACACACATCCGGAAGTGATTCAGACTATTGCCGACACCTTGCGGAATAGTTGGAATCACACTCGCTCGTTTCCTTGACCCATCGGCAGGAAATGGAGCATTTGCTGATGCGTTCAAACAGGCATTCCCAAACAGCGAAACCGCATGTTTTGAAAAAGATTTGCTGACCGGTAAAATTCTTTCGTACCTCTATCCCGATGATAAAGTCCATATCAAAGGTTTTGAAGAAATAGAAAATCGTCCATCAAACAGATTTGATGTTGTTTCATTCAATATCTCTTTTGGCGATGTAGCGGTTTTTGATATCGCTTTTTTCAAAGGTAATGATATTGTTCGCCGTCAGGCAAGTCATATTATTTCTTTCTCAAAGGAGTGGATGTGCTTCGGGAAGGTGGGATACAGGCATTCATCACTTCACAAGGAGTGATGGATGGCCCCGCCAACGAACCTGTACGGAAATGGTTGATGGATAACACCAGCCTTGTTTCAGCAGTTCGTTTGCCGAACAATCTTTTTTTCGAGCATGCAGGTACGGAAGTCGGAAGTGACATGATTATCTTGCAAAAAAACACGGATAAAACGTCATTAACGTCCGAAAAACAAGTGTTTTTGAAAAGCCGTAACCTTTCAAACGGAGAGAAGATTAATAATTACTTTCAAAATTTTCAACGGGTAGTCCATACCAAAGGCTATATGGGTACCGATCCGTATGGCAAGCCTGCAATGATTTTTGTCCATGAAGGAGCCATTCCGGGAATAGCTTCCGATTTGAAAAAGATGCTGACAGATGATTTTAGCAAACGTTTGGATACTCAATTATATTTGAATAATATGCTTGCCACCCCAAAGCCACAATTCCAAATGCCCAAACCGACCGAACAGGATTAGCGGCAGAGAAACGACAACGGCAAGAACCGCTTCCACAACCTGAATCCATACAGCAACAACCGCTTCTTTCACTATACGATTTGTTCGGACTGACTGCGGAGGAACGAACTCAAATTAATCCTAAACGAAAAGAGAAACGCTCGGTACACCCAGCCAGTCCCCGCTAATTGGATTTGTTTTCACAGCCCACATCAACTTCCACACAAAATACAATTACACCCAAAGCAATACTAATTGAAAAGCCTGCCACGCTCCAGATAGAACCACGTCCGTATAGTGGAGGATTGGAAACTTTTCGCAAAGAAAGTTCTTTGGTTATTAAAGGTCAAGTCGGTTTTTTTGAAAGAACGCTATCAGGAAGATGCCGTTTTATACCTTTGGAACTGCATCCACTTCAAACGCAAAAAACAGAACAATACATTCAATTTCGCGGCATCTACCACCTTTTGTACAACTATGAAGCAAGAGAACGGAAAGAAAACAAAGAACTTCGCTCATCTCTCAATGACTTGTGCAACACATTTGTCAAACGATACGGCAACCTGAATAGCAGAAAGAATAATGGTATTGCTAATTAAGGACATATATCGTCTCATTTCGATAATACACTAAGAAACTGTTTAAATTTTAGGCATTGTTAAATTAACATAGAATCATATCTTTGTCGGTTAATAAAAAAAGACAGCATCATGGATTGTCCAAAATG
>LBCX01000291.1 GCA_001657575.1 Bacteroidales bacterium Barb4 | reverse complement strand
ATAATCCTGATTATTTCTGATTACGGCAAATGTAATAGTTTCACCCTGACGGCGTTCAAGGCAGACATTGCTTTAATAAGGTTCGCGATACAGATAAGTTTACGGTGGCGAATATCATGTTTATTTTACAAAAGCAAAAAATAAGCCTGTTGTTTTTATCGTATATGACAAAAGAGAACAGTTATCCCTCCGGGCTAACACGTTTTACCTGTCTTTTACAGATAGCCATTATCTTTTACAGCCGGGCACTATCTGTCAAAGACTCTCTCTATTTGAAAGATGACTGGTATTTTTTAAGATAGATTCTTATTTTATAAACAGACTATTCTGTTACAGATAGTAGCTATCTTTCATAGACAGCCGATGTTTGTGAAAGTTAGCAGCTATATGTTGCAGAATATACACGGTTCATACAGTATATCCGCTAAATGTTACAGACTATGGTTAATCTGTGCAGTATAGCTGCTATATATTAAAGAACATGGGTGGGTCTGTACAGTATAAGTATGGTCGCTAAATAAACAGAATAGCTTTGTCTCAAGAGAAAACAACTTCTTTTCCTGCAAAAAAACAGGCTGAGCTGGAAAAACACCTAACCCCCAATAGGGTTTCAAACCCTGTTAGGGCTAAAGAAAATGGGATGCCACAAGGCATCCCATTTTCTTTTATGGCAACCCGCCCTGCCAATAGGGAATGATGATGCCCACTTCTCCTTTAGCCGTCAAAAAACAATGCGGCAGGTGATGAATTTATATCTTTGCAGGCGTTTTTGGGGGCGGACTCCGCCGCTGCCCCGCATAAACACTCCCAATCTGTCCGCCATGAAAAGTACCGTCCGGCTTGTCATATTATTGGTTATTGTCTGGGGATTCCAAAGTTGCCATACAGCAAAAACGAAAACAGAAGTCGCCGCTTCCACCGAATCCAAGTATTATTTCGACGGCTCCATATCGAGGGAAGTACTGGAAAACTACCTCGACCGTTCCGTAACGGCAGGCTATTTCCTTGTTCCCGGCACGCCGGAAGGCTACGAATTTCCATACAGGGAAGATGACATCCGCATGATCCGCCACATCGGTGCTAAATTCATCGGCAGGGCTATGTACCGCTGGAGCGAAGAAAGCAAGCTTGGCGACCCTGCATTTCTCGGCTATGCCAAACAGCTCGCCGCAAGGATGCACGAGTATGATCCGGAAATAATCTTTCAGGGCTGCCTGTTTGAACATGTAAGCGAGGACGTGAACAATCTGGCGGTTCCCGCCTGGGCGTTTGAAGCCTTCAACCTTTCTGTCGAGACTCGCAATTTCAGGGTTGAGGACATGATAAAGCGGGCTGACCCTGCCGTCGAAACACTGATGCGCAGTCACGGCGGCGGCTCTCCAATCATCAACAACCTTGAGGCAAAGCTGTGGTTTTATTTCCTTGCCAAATCTTATATTGACATTGGTTGCGAGGCGTTCCATCTGGGGCAGGTGGAGGTTATCGGTAGGGATGACCCCGACAAGGTTCATTATTCCGAATTAATCGGTAAGATACGCGATTATGCCCAAACGAATGCCCGTCGCCATTACGTCCTTTTGGACGGGCATACCCCCAAACACGGGTTTATCAAGGACGGTATCAGTCTGTTGGACTTTAATTCTTTCCCGCTTCGCATAAAGGAGATTGCTAATAAGCCCATGCAGGGGGAATTGGAGGTCGGTTACAGCGATGCTCTTTTCAAGAAAAGTCTGGGAGCCGTTTCCCCTTGCGGCTGGGAGGCGGAAAGTATGCCCTATCTGGTGGAGTTTGACAACTTCGGCACAAACGGAAACACGGGCGTTGCCAATCCGGACGATCACTTTTGCTGGGGATACGATGACATCACATGGTTTGCCGTTCAGGATGAAGCCTATCGCAATCAATGGCTGAGGTATGCCTCCGACTGGTTGCGGGAAACAGACCCGAACGGTCACCTCCAAATGTGCGTGATACGGATGATTTCCGGACAGACCGCCCCCGAAACACTGCGGTCGTACTTTGCCAATACAAAAAGTGCCACCTGTCCGGTCGGCTTTTCTCAGGAAGAGACTATTAAGGAAATATGGGATTCACACTAAAACCTGATGTTACGCAGATGCCCCGAAAGGGCAAGAGATTTCAGCCCCACATGCAGCGAAGCGGAATGTGGGGTCAAGACAAGTGCATATCAATAAAGTTCTGAAAGAACGATACAAACTGCAAACGATGATTTACAATGCAATATATATTATTCGGTCGTCTTTTCAGGACTTCCTTACCGGCATCATCTTTAATCCCACATTCCGTTTCACTGCGTGTGGGGCTGAAATCTCTTACCCCTTCGGGGCATCTGCATAATATCGGTTAGCCTATTTAAGGGCATTTCAGGTTGTGAAATAGAAAGATATTTAAAAACAAATAACAGCATGGCATTACAATGCGGCATCGTAGGTCTCCCGAACGTGGGAAAGTCCACCTTATTTAATTGCTTGTCCAACGCCAAGGCGCAATCGGCAAACTTCCCTTTCTGCACCATCGAGCCGAATGTGGGAGTCATCACCGTTCCCGACGAACGCCTGACAAAGCTGGCGGAGCTGGTTCATCCGCAGCGTATTGTTCCCACTACGGTGGAGATTGTCGATATAGCCGGCTTGGTGAAAGGGGCGAGCAAGGGGGAGGGACTGGGCAACAAGTTCCTTGCCAATATCCGCGAGACGGATGCCATACTGCACGTGCTGCGTTGCTTTGATGATGATAATATCGTGCATGTGGACGGGCGCATAAACCCTGTCCGCGACAAGGAAATCATTGATGCCGAACTGCAAATCAAAGACCTCGAAACGATTGACAGCCGCCTCTCCAAAGTGCAGAAGCAGGCGCAAACGGGCGGCGACAAGCAGGCGAAGCTGGCGTATGACGTGCTGATGCGTTTCAAAGCCGCGCTGGAACAGGGACAGAGTGCCCGCACCGTCACTTTTGACACGAAAGACGAGCAGAAGACTGCCCGCGAACTTTTCCTGCTGACGAACAAGCCGGTGATGTATATATGTAATGTGGACGAAGCGAGTGCCGCAAATGGCAATGCCTACGTGGAAGCCGTGCGCGAAGCCGTGAAGGAGGAGGATGCCGGCATACTCGTCGTTGCCGCCAAGACGGAGAGTGAAATCGCCGAACTTGACACGTATGAAGAACGCCAGCTGTTTTTGCAGGAAGCGGGCTTGGAGGAGTCCGGCGTAAACCGCCTTGTTAAAGCCGCCTATAAGCTGCTTGACCTCGAAACGTTTCTTACCGCAGGCCCGCAGGAAGTCCGCGCATGGACGTACCTGCACGGGAGCAAAGCTCCCCGTTGCGCCAGCGTTATCCATACTGACTTTGAGAAGGGCTTTATCCGCGCCGAAGTCATCAAATACGCCGACTATATCAAGTACGGCTCGGAAGCTGCCGTCAAGGAAGCCGGCAAAATGAGCGTGGAAGGCAAAGACTATACCGTGCAGGACGGCGACATTATGCACTTCCGCTTCAATGTATAATTATTTGCTACCTTTCCGCCCGATTTGAAAGGGCTAATCGTTAACTGATGTTACGCAAATGCCAT
>LBCX01000045.1 GCA_001657575.1 Bacteroidales bacterium Barb4 | reverse complement strand
GATGCTCTGAATCAATGCCCATATACTTGGAGGTCAAATCTACAGCTATAAGTTCCATATCCGAGAGACGGGGAATACGTATTTGATTCAGAAAATTCATTTTTGTCTCTACCTGTTGTAATATCTCCAATATTTTTCCGTAATTTGTAGCGAAGTTGTTCATGTATTTAATTGTTTGGCAGACAAGTAAATATAATCATTTTATTGATAATGAACAACTTCTTTTTTACTTTTTTCTAAATGCACTACGGGTTAACTTAGATAAGGATACCTCTTCTGTATAGAAAGGACAACCCCTGTTAGGGGTTTATATTGGAGGATTAGATGGAGCGGAAAGTATTGTCGTTGCTTGAGTTGAACAGGGTGGTGAAGGGGGCGGTGCACTCTGCTTTCTCAGGGGCTTGCTGGGTGCAGGCGGAGACGAGTGATGTACGTACCAATGCTTCTTCCGGGCATTGTTATCTGGAGTTTATTGAGAAGCATCCGGCAAACGGGCAGCTGGTAGCTAAGGCTCGCGGGACGATTTGGGCAGGGACGTTCCGCACGTTAAAGGCTTGTTTCGAACAGGCGACGGGACAGATGTTCATGTCGGGGCTGAAGGTATTGGTCAAGGTGACAGCGGAATATCATGAGCTGTACGGGTTCAGCCTGACGGTTTTGGATATTGACCCGACTTATACGCTGGGCGACATGGTGCGCAAGCGTATGGAAATCATCCGCCGACTGGAGGAGGATGGTGTGTTTACGCTTAACAAGGAGTTGCCTTTTCCGGTGCTGCCGCAACGGATTGCCGTGGTTACTTCGCCTACTGCCGCCGGTTATGAGGATTTTCTTAATCAACTGACAAATAACAAGGCGGGTTATCCTTTTTATACCAAGCTTTTTCCTGCCATCATGCAGGGTGAGAGGACGGAGGCATCGCTCGTTGCGGCGTTGGACGGTATTTATGGGCATCGGGATTGCTTCGATGCAGTGGTTATTATACGGGGAGGCGGGTCGGCTTCCGATTTAAGTTGTTTTGATTCGTATTCGCTTGCTGCCAACTGCGCTCAGTTCCCGCTGCCTGTCATTACGGGTATCGGGCATGAGCGCGATGACAGCGTGCTGGATATGGTTGCGCATACCCGCATGAAAACGCCGACGGCTGTTGCCGAATTTCTGATTGGTCAAATGGATGCCGCCGCCGAAGAGGTGACGGGTTTGCAGAGTATTGTCTGCCTGAAATCTGCGGATTATCTGGCGGTGCAGAAGAACTTTCTTTTATCAACGGGGAGCCGCCTTCCCTCTGCGGTTGCCAACCGTTTGGAGCGTAGCCGTTCTGGCTTGCAGGGACTGACGGGGAGGCTGCCTGCTGTGGCTTCAACGCTTTTGTCGGGACATGCGGCGGCGGTGGAAAGCCTTTGCGCCCGTCTGCGAAGCGGCAGCTTGGCTTTTGCGGCTGAAAACAACCGCCGTTTACAGTTGTCCGAGCAGTTTATACGGATGGCTTCTCCTGACTATATTCTCCGGCGCGGTTACAGTCTGACACTCAAGGGCGGGGGGATAGTCAAACTTGCGGCGGATGTGCAGACGGGGGATGTTCTTACGACACGCTTTGCGGACGGGGAGGTGCGAAGTACGGTTATTTAGGCACTGATTACGCTGATTACACAGCCTTATGGTTCTAAACGTAATCTGTACCTATAAAGTTATTACCGCCGGGCAATGGTCAGAATGGACGGCATTGTTTAAGATACAGGCTTCTTTTATTTGCGGCATGACCGGTTCGCTTGCCATGCAGTAGTCTATGCGCCAGCCTTTGTTGTTTGTCCGCGCATTGGAGCGGTAGCTCCACCACGTATATTCCTGCTTTTCCGGATGCAGGCGGCGGAAAGTATCGACGAAGCCGGCAGAGAGGAAGCGGGTCATCCATTCCCGCTCTTCGGGGAGGAATCCACTGTTTTTGGCGTTCCGCACGGGGTCGTGGATGTCAATGGGTTCGTGGCAGATGTTATAGTCGCCGCAGAGGATTAGGTTGGGGTGTTCCGCTTGCAGTTTGACGGCGTAGGTTTGGAAGTATTCCAGCCATTCCATTTTGAACGCCTGCCGCTCTTCGCCGCTTGTGCCGGACGGGTGATAGACGCTTACAATGGATAGATCGCCGAAGTCGGCACGGATGAAGCGTCCTTCGTTGTCGTATTTCTCAATGCCCATGCCGTACTGCACGTGGTCGGGCTTTTGGCGTGTGAGGATGGCTGTTCCGCTGTATCCTTTTTTCTGTGCGCTGAACAGGTAGCCTGTGTAGCCCAATTCCTCAAAGACAAGGGCAGGGTATTGGTCGGGCTGCAACTTTGTTTCCTGAAGGCAGAGTATGTCCGGCTGTTCTGCTGCCAGCCATTCCGCGAAGCCTTTTCCGACGGCTGCACGCAGACCGTTTACGTTATAGGTGATGATTTTCATTGCTTACACGGTATAATCCACGCAGGCTCTGTCAGTTTTCACGGGAGCTATAATGCCTTTGGCTACGGCGACGTGAGCCGGATGGGTGGCGTAGGTTTGTACGTCTTCCAATGAGTCCAGCTCGGTGGTCAGAATTATGTCCCATGTTTCTTCGGGATTGACGTTAAAGTCCACGCGGATGCTTCGCAGGCAGTCGATGATGCCTTTTAATGCTTCCAGCTTGTCTTTTATCTCTTGCATTTTAGCCTGCTTGGCGGAAGGAGTGTCAAATGCCTTCAGTTTGAACATGACGATGTGCTTGATCATGGGGATTCTTTTTATATGGATGTACGCAATGCTTCCACTTCTTCCGTGCGGAGGGGGATTTTCTTGCCTAAGAGGCGGGCACCGGTTGCTGTAATGAGGTAGTCTTCTTCATTGCGAATGCCGCCGAAGTCTTTGTAGGAGGACACTTTTTCGTAGTTGATATATTCGGGGAACTTGTTGTTGTTTCTCCACAGGTCGATGAGTTCGGGGATGAAGTAGATGCCCGGTTCGATAGTGAAGACGAAGCCCGATTCGAGTTTGCGCCCCAGACGGAGGGATTTACGTCCGAACTGTGTGCTTTTGGGACGACCGTCGTAGCCAACATACACTTCGCCCAAGTTTTCCATATCGTGCACGTCCAGTCCCATCATGTGTCCCAATCCACAGGGGAAGAACAGGGCGTGGGCACCGGCTTTTACAGCTTCCGTTGTGTCGCCCTTGACAAAGCCCAAGTCCTTTAAGCCGTCCATGATGACTTTGGCGGACAGTTCGTACACCTCTTCAAACGGTATGCCCGGACGGAGGGCGGCGACTGCTACCTCGTGCGCCGCCACATCAATATCATATATCTCTTTCTGGCGGGTAGTGAAAGCGGCATCTGCCGGAATGGTGGATGACATATCGCCGGCATAGCCCATTTCCGTTTCCGCACCGGCATCGAGCAGGAGCATATCGCCGCTTTGTATCACATTTCCGTGATAATGGTTGTGCAACGTCTGCCCGTTGACGGTGGCTATAATGGGAAAGGATAGTTCATAATTATTGGCGTAGGCTGTGGCGGCAACGGCGGCGGCAACTTCGCTCTCGCGGATGCCGGGACGTACCATGCGCATGGCGGTCAGGTGCATATCGGCTGTTACGAGGCAGGCTTTTTCTATTTCAGCAATTTCTTCGGCGGATTTGTAGTTGCGCTGGTTCACGACAGCCATGATGAAGGGAAGCGAGGGCTTCTCCGTGCCGGGGTAGATGCCCAGCCATGCTTGGAGTTTGATTTGATGTTCGGCGCGATAGGTCGGCAGGTAATGTATCGGCTGCTTTTTAGCTTGCGCCTGTTTCAGGTACGTTTCAATCTCTTTGAAGGGGCGGACTTCGGCGATGCCTGCCGATTCGCTTTTTTCTTTCAGCGTAGGCTGCGTGCCCATCCATACAATGGCGTCAATGGTCAGTTCATCACCGAAGATGATCTCACGGTTGTTGTCAATGTCAATAAGGGCGGACAATCCCGCATACGGCAATCCGAAGAAATAGAGGAAAGTGGAATCCTGCCGGAAGTGATAGCCATTGTCCGCATAGTTCATGCCGCATTCATCGTTACCAAGGAAGAGCAGCAGACCGGAACCGACGGTTTGTTTGAGTTTAGCCCTGCGGGCTTTGTAAGTTTCTTTTGCAAACATGGGGGGGTATTTATATTTTATACGGGTCAAAAGCAACTAACACCCCTTCTTAACGATCAGCCCCTCCAAGTCTTTCAGCCGTATTTTCCCTTCGTAGAGGGCTTTGCCGAAGATGACGGCGGGGATGCCGGCGGCGGACAGCTTTTCGATGTCGGCTATGGAGCTGACGCCTCCGCTGGCGATGAGGCAGACGGGGACGGCGGCTTGTATCTCCTTATATAAATCAACGGCTGCGCCTTGCAGCATACCGTCGCGGCTGATGTCCGTGCAGATTACCTTGCGGATGCCTTTGTCGTGATAGGCTGCGATGAAGGGGATCAGTTCTATCTCCGTCGCTTCTTCCCAACCGCCGACGGCTATACGTTTGTCTTTGGCGTCGGCTCCGAGTATGATTCGTTCGCTGCCGTAGCGTTCTATCCACGAAGCGAATGTGTCGGGGTCTTTGACGGCGATACTGCCGCCCGTTATCATTCGGGCACCGCTCTCAAAGGCAATCTCCAAATCGGCGTCCTTTTTCAGTCCGCCGCCGAAGTCAATCACCAAACTTGTATGTACGGCTAATTTCTCCAACGTCCGGTAGTTGATGATATGCCCCTGCCGCGCACCGTCCAAGTCCACCACGTGCAGGCGGCGGATGCCGCAGGCTTCAAACTTCTTCGCGGCTTCCAGCGGATCTTCGTTGTATATCTTTTTCGTGCTGTAATCACCTTGCGTTAGGCGGACACATTTACCGTCGATGAGGTCGATGGCGGGGATAAGTTCAATCATAGGGTCAGGAAGTTTTTCAAAATCCGTTCGCCGACATCACCGCTTTTCTCGGGATGAAACTGTGCGGCATGGAAATTATCCTTGTGCAGGGCGGCACTGAACGGGTGGATGTATTCGGTCGTTGCCGCCGTGCAGGGGTTAAGCGGCACATAGTAGCTGTGAACGAAATAGACGTATTGATTTTCCAGCTCCGGTGGGAATAGGGCACTGTTTACATTCGTCAATGTGTTCCACCCCATGTGCGGCACTTTGTCTTCATGCTTCTGGGGGACAAAGCGTTTTACCGGCGTATCGAAAACCGCCAAACAAGGGGTGTCGCCTTCCTCCGAGTAGCGGCAGAGCAGCTGCATACCCAGACAGATGCCCAGCACGGGTTGCTTCAAGCCGGCGATCAGTTTGTCCATCTGATGCGCTTTCAAGTATTCCATCGTCGTGTTGGCTTCGCCCACGCCGGGGAATATCACCTTGTCGGCTTTGCGGATCAACTCAGGCTCTGCCGTAATGACGGGAGTGATGCCCAGCCGTTTCAACGCATAATCAACCGAATAGATATTGCCTGCGTTGTATTTGATAATGGCTACATCCATCATTTGTAGTTTTTCCGGTACGTAGCTTCCGTTTCGGTCGGGAAGTCTTTGGGGACTTTTTGCGTCACCTTGCCGGTGGCAGCCCATTCCGCTCCGCGTAGGAGGGTGACTTGAAAGCCGGTGCAAAACATGGCGGTGTTGTCTTCGAGTGTCGCGCCGGCGTGTCCCAGCATGGTGTGGAAGATGCGCCCCTTGCCGTACTCGACAGTAAAGAGGAGCGATTCTTCGCGACCTGATCCTTTGGTTGATTCGTCAGAGTAGGCTGTGTAGAGAAGATTGGCAATGTTGCCGGGCCCGCGCATACGGTCGTACAGTTCGTCTTGGGCATGTTTCCATTTAGCCGACAAGCCGTTGACAATAGGATGCTTCGGGTCGCGGAGAGTCAAAACGTATTGATGCTGATTGCCGTGTGAGCCGCCACTGCCGGGGGAGTAGTCTTTTACAATCTTTCCGTCTTTCCAATAGACGTAGGGACCTGCTTTCTCGTCCCGCCCTTCCCAGCCGCCCAAGGCTGTCATTTCGTTGTATTCTTTCCAGTTGGCAAAGGCATTGTCGGCGGCATGATAGACGACTGCACCACCGCCGTTCTTTACAAACTCGGTAAAGCGTTTGTTGGTTTCCTCCGGCCATGCGTCGCCGTTGTAATCGACAATGACCAACTGATAGGGGGTGAAGTCAAGAATGAACTGCGACATATCCTGTCCCTTTTCCGGTGAAACGGCAAGGTCAACGGTAAAGAGTCGGGCGTTTTCCAAGATTTGCTTGATAGCCGCATGGCTCACCTTCCAATTGTGGTTGTTCTGTCCGGTAATCAAAAGGGCTTTAATGGGCTTCTGCGCCGATACGGCACCGATAAAAGGCACTACGGCACAGAGCAGGAAGAGCTTGCGAACGAAGGAATGTTTCATTTTGTTTCAAAGAGTTGATTAAACTCTTCAACCGTTACGTCTTTGGTGTCAAGCGTTACCTGTTCTTTCAGCCATTGGGCGAACTTGCCGTCGAGGGCGTGTTCGGTCATGTTCCTCAAGGTGTTTTCGTCCTTCATCAGGCTTTTTGCATAGTTGAGCAGGTATTCGTCCGGCATGGACGACATGCCGTATTGGGCGAATTGCGCCCTGGCTGCCCGTATGGCATACGCATCAACATCCTTCTGTTCGAGCTGTATGCCGCTTTGGTTAATCAAATGGTTTTTTACCAGTTGATATTTCATGTCTTCGACAAATTGGGGATACTCTTCATCCACCTGCTCCGGCGTTTTCTTGTTTGTTTCGGAAGTCTGCAACCAGCGTTTCAGCAAGTCCTCTGCAAACTGCATCTCACCGGCTTTCTCTATCAGTACCCTGCGCACGTCCGTCATAAACTTGAAATCGGATTGCATGGTAAACTCTTCGGCAAGTTTCTCTTTCACCTTATTCCTGAACTCTTCTTCGTTTGCCACGGCATCTTTGCCAAACACCTTGTCAAACAGCTCCTGATCAAGCGGAACTTCTTTATAGCGGGTGATTTCTGCTATTTCAAAGGAGAAATCGCTGTTTGCCTCCCCTGCCTTTTCCTTGTCTATCTTTAAGAAAGAGGCAATCTCGGCTTCGGCTCCTTCATACGCCTCGAAGGGGTTGAATACAACGATTGAATGGAGAGCGGCATTGATAAACTTGGCTTTTTCGGCTTCGTTCTTTATATATTTGGGCATTGTAATAGCACCGTCCAGCGTGATACCGTCTTCTTTCGGAAGGCTGTTTTCCAATTGGGTCACCGTGCCCTTGATAAGGTCGTTCTCTTCCACAACCTCCGCCGTATTGTCATACGTCCCGTAGCTGTAGCGATAGTTCGCTATCTGACCGTCTATCAATTTATCGTCAATAGGTATGTTGTAGAAAGGGACTTCCGTCTGCTTGTCTGCTACCACGTTGATTTCGGGGGCAAGCATGACGTCAAAGCAAAATTCAAAGTCTTCATCCGTTTCAAAGTTCAACTCCTTCTGTTCGGTTTCGTTCGGCAGGGGCTCGCCGAGCACATTCAGTTTATTCTCTTGGATGTATTTATACAGATTGTTGGAAACCAGCTTGTTTATCTCTTCAGCTAAAATGGATCTGCCGTACAGTTTCTTCAGCATACCCAATGGAGCCGTTCCCTTGCGGAAGCCGGGGATGTTGGCTTTCTGACGGTATTGGCGCAAAGAAAATTCTACCAAAATGGCATAGTCGGATTTCACTATTTCCAATTTAATGATACCGCTTACCGCAGCCTCATCTTTTTTAAGAGAGATATTCATTCTGTATAATTTAGTTGATTTTCAGCAATACGGCGATATGGATTAACGGTCGTCATACAAGGGCGCGAAAGTAGATGTTATCTTTTAATCCCCCAAATGGCGGTAAAAGAAAATCACCCCGACACGCTTACGCGGAAGCCCAAGTCGCGGGCGCGTCCGGCGATGCTTTCCATCTCTGCCGGCGATACTTTCAGGAGACCTTCCACAGGGGTATTGCGGTCAATGGTATAAATCATCACCTGCTTGGGACGGATTTGGCGAAGGGCTTCCAGCCAGCCCGTAATCTCTTCTTCCGTTGTGTTTCCGACATTTTCGCCCCTGCATTCGCCTTTCAGGAACATGGTTTGGATAATGACATTCCCGTTAAAGGCTGTCAGCTGTCGCAACAGATTGTCAAAGGTAAAGGAGGGCGAAACGGGAGCGTTCAACTGTCGGATACGGCTGTCCGATACGGAATCAAGCTTCATTATATTATCATCCACCTTGTTTAAGACGGCGAATACCTCCGGCTTGTGGAGCGTGGTTGAATTGGACAGGACGGCGATACGGGCAGCAGGGCAAAGGCGGTTGCGCACCTCCATCGTATCGTCTATAATCCCGCCGAAGTCAGGATGCAGGGTCGGCTCGCCGTTGCCGGCAAAGGTGATGACATCGGGGGTGATACCCTCTTCTTTCAGGGCAACGAGCTTTTGCTCCAAGGCTTTTTTTACATCGGAACGGACGGGCATACGGCTCTTCGTCCGCCTTTCCTCGTTCAGCCCGCATTCGCAATAGATGCAGTCAAACGAGCATAATTTCCCGTCTGCCGGCAACAGGTTTATACCCAGCGAAACGCCGAGCCGGCGGCTCTGTATGGGACCGAATACGATACTGTCGAAAATGCTTGTTTTCATAAATGACTCATGTTATGCAGATGCCCTGAAAGGGCAAGAGATTTCAGCCCCACATGAAGCAGAGCTGAAAAAACGCCCAAAGATATAATTGTTACGGATTGCACAGATTTTTTTCCCCTTACTGATAAGGATAATACAAATACAAACCATTATCGTTCTTTCAGAACTCTCCTGACGGTGTCGTTCCTTGTATAACCCCACATCCCATGTGTAACCCCACTTTGCTTTACGTGGGGCTAAAATCCTGCATCCTTTCAGGATACCTCCGGTTGCCGTTGCGCAGATGCCCTGAAAGGGCAAAAGATTTCAGCCCCACGTAAAGCGAAGCGGCACGTGGGGTTACAAAAGGGACGATATCGGCAAGGGAAGTCCTGAAAGGACGCCCGAATATGTATTGCATTGTAAACCACCGTTTGCGTTTTGTATCGCCCTTTCAGGGCTTTATTGGATTGTATCCGTCCCTAAACCCCACATTCCGCTCCGCTCCATGTGGGGCTGAAATCTCTTGCCCTTTCAGGGCATCTGCATAACATCAGTTATGATTGGTGGTTGGCAACAGGATAGTCAAGGGTGTAATGCAGACCGCAACTTTCTTTCCTGTCCATCGCCTGGCGCATGATAAGGTAGGCGGTGTTTATCATGTTGCGAAGCTCACAGATTTCCTTGGAGGCAACGGAGCGTTTGAAAAGGCTTTCGGTCTCCTCATAGAGGATGTCAAGGCGCACCCACGCACGTTTCAGGCGCAGGTTGGAGCGGACAATACCAACATAGCTGCTCATGATTTGCCCTACCTCTTTGGCACTTTGGGTGATGAGTATCATTTCTTCGGGGGAGCGGGTGCCGGCATCGTTCCATTCGGGAACGTCATTGCGGAACGTATAGCTGTCAATGCAGGCGGAACTGTGTTTGGCTGCCGAATCGGCATAGACGACGGCTTCGATAAGGGAGTTGGAAGCCAGACGGTTTCCCCCGTGAAGACCGGTACAGGAACATTCGCCGGCGGCGTACAGGCGTTTGATGGAAGAACAGCCGTTCAAGTCCACTTTGATACCACCGCACAGATAATGGGCAGCAGGAGCAACGGGAATATACTCTTTCGTAATATCAATGCCGTAGCTCAGGCATTTCTCGTAAATATTGGGGAAATGCCTCTTCGTTTCTTCGGGATCTTTTGCGGTGGCATCAAGAAAGACAAAGTCCTCGCCGCGGTTCTTCATTTCATTGTCAATGGCACGGGCGACAATATCGCGCGGGGCAAGGGAAAGGCGGGCATCATATTTCTGCATAAACTCGCTCCCGTCCTGCGTGCGGAGGACGGCACCATATCCGCGCATGGCTTCCGTGATAAGGAAAGAAGGACGATCGCCCGGATGATAGAAAGCGGTGGGATGAAACTGCACAAACTCCATGTCTTTGACCGTCCCCTTGGCGCGATAGACCATCGCGATGCCGTCGCCGGTGGCTACAAGGGGATTGGTGGTGGTTTGATAGACCGCTCCCACGCCGCCGGTAGCCATGAAAGTGATTTTGGAAAGGAAGGTATCAATGCGTCCCGTCTGCAAATCCATGATATAAGCACCGTAACATTCAATGTCGGGCGTTTGGCGGGTGACGGTAACACCCAGATGGTGCTGCGTCAGTATTTCAACCGTGAAATGATTTTCAAATACCGAAATGCGGGGATGCTGCTTGACGGCGTTGATGAGGCTGTCCTGTATCTCTGCGCCCGTGTTGTCCTTGTGGTGAAGGATGCGAAATTCGGAATGTCCCCCCTCGCGATGCAGGTCGAACTCCCCCTTCTCGTCCCTGTCAAAGTTCACACCCCAACTTATCAATTCGTTGATTTGTTCGGGGGCTTCGCGCACCACCTTCTCAACGGCGGCACGGTCGCTCAAATAGGCACCGGCTATGAGCGTGTCCTCTATATGCTTCTCAAAATTGTCGGCAAGCAGATTGGTTACCGAGGCAACCCCGCCCTGTGCGAAATAGGTACTCGCCTCCTCCAATCCCGATTTGCAGACGAGGGCAACCGTCCCCTTGTCAGCCACTTTCAGCGCGAAACTCATTCCGGCAATACCGGAACCGATAACCAGAAAATCAAACGTTTGTACCATAACCGACTTATATTGTGGCGCAAAGATAGGAATATCCGAAATCTTCCTACTTTCGCCCCCACTCAAAATAAGCATCAGGAATGAAATAATGTCGTATCTATGATGTTACGACTTGAGATTTCAGCCCCACATGAAGCGAAGCGGAATGTGGGGCTGAAATATCCCATCCCTTCGGGATTACTGCGTAACATCAGTGATTGATTAGTTTGAAAAAGCAGAACGGCGGCTCTTGCGAAAAGCAAAGTAACAGCCTGCCAGCACAAAGGGGATACTGAGTAACTGCCCCATGTTCAAAAACATATTAGCTTCAAAGGCTTCCTGATCGTTCTTGACAAATTCGATAAAGAAGCGGGCACCGAAAATGCAGATGAGGAATATACCGAAGATAAAGCCTTCCCTTTTCCAAGCCTCTTTCTTGAAATACAGCCACATGCAAAGGGCGAAAGTAAGGAGATAACAGGCTGCCTCATACAGTTGCGTAGGGTGCGAAGGCTGACTGAACATCGGCTCCATTCCCTGCTTCCACGCATGGATGTTTTCAATGAAACGAAAACCCCACGGCAGGTCGGTCGCATGTCCGTATATCTCATGGTTCATCAGATTGCCCAAACGAATCATTGCCGCCACCAAGCCGGTCGGCACAACCAATTTATCGAACGCCCATAACATCGTCCGGTGCGTCACCCGTTTTGAATAGAGCCAAATGGCAATGACAATGCCCAGCGTACCGCCGTGACTGGCAAGTCCTCCCTCCCATGTTTTCAGTATCTCTATGGGATTTGCCAGATAATATTCGGGTGCATAGAAGAAGCAATGCCCCAAACGGGCGCCGACCGCCGTCCCGACCACCGTATAAATAAAGATGGAATCAAGCCACGGCTGTTGGAGCTTCTCCGCCTTCCACATCTGCAACACGATGCGGTAACCAATGGCAAACCCAATGGCAAAAGCCAGTCCATACCAGCGTATTTCACGCGATCCAATGGAGAATATGGCAGGGTCGGCAGTCCAAGTAATGAAGTCTGTCATGATTGTAACGATTAAAGATCAACGATTAGCTGTAAATTTCACTGTACAACGGTTTTACCATTCAAATGCGGGCAAATGTAAACAATTCATATTTCCATGTTACATATAATAAAGGATTTATGCCGCCGTTGGCTGTCTTATTGGAATGAAAAAGCATTCGGTTTTACTTTTCCTTAATAATTTGCATGAGAGCGGGTTGGTTAAAGTGATAATTTGATACCGATACCTCACAGAGTTCGCAATACCGAACTTACAGAGTTCACAGTACCGAACTCACAGAGTTCGCAATACCGAACTAATAGAGTTCGCAGTACCGAACTCTGTGAGTTCGGTATCCCGCCTAAAATATGTTAAATCCAATTACTGTCGTTATTAACGTGTAATGTTGTTTCAGGGCGGGTGATGAGCACTCCATCATAATACATTTCTGCCATCTTCACGATTAGTGGCAAATGAAAAAATAAAGGGGGGCGTATAACTTTTCACCGGTTTTGCCGTTTAAGGCTTGTCCGTTTTGTTTTTCCGGTGATAAAAAAGGTATTTCCCCGAATATATGAATAGTAAATCCGCTGCATTATTGTTCCTCCTGTTCTTCACGCTTCCACTTTGTGCGCAAAACGGGGATGAGGTGTTTTCCTTTCTCCGCTATCCGTCGTCCGCGCGGGCGAATGCGCTGGGGGGAAACACGGTGGCGTTGATTGAGCGCGACCCTTCGCTGGCTCTCCACAATCCGGGGCTGCTGGGCGGGGAGTCGGACGGGATGGTAAACCTGAACTACATGAGCTATATCTCGGACATCAAGGTCGGGAGTGCCCTTTACACCAAAGCCCATAAGGAGCGGGGGGCTTGGGGGATAGGGGCTTCTTTTATTGATTATGGCAGTTTCAAGGAAGCATTGCCGGAGAACATCGTCACGGGCAGTTTCTCGGCGCAGGACATCAATGTGCAGGCGTTGTATGCCTACGACCTTTCGGAACGCTGGCGGGGCGGGCTGTCGCTGAAATTCCTCTATTCTACTTTTGCCGAATTTACTTCCACAGGCGTGGGAGCGGATGCCGGCGTAAGCTATTATAATGAGGAAAAGGCGTTCTCGTTCGGCTTTGCCTTAAAGAACGTGGGGGTGCAGTTGAAGGCGTATGAGAACCGCCGGCAGAACCTCCCCTGGGATATTCAGGCAGGCTTCACGAAGAAGATGGAACATGCACCGATACGGCTTTCGGTCACAGCCGCCTATCTGAACCGGTGGAAATTCGATTATACCGATAATATGCAGTTGGAACACGAGGACAGTTTTATGCAGACGCTGGTCAAGCATTTTACAGTCGGCGCGGATATAGTCCCTTCCGATAATTTCTGGATGGGCATCGGCTTCAACGCCAAAAGGAATGCGGACATGAAACTGCAAGGCGGAAACAGTTTCGGCGGTTTCTCAGCCGGGGCGGGGATAAGGATACGGATGTTTGACGTGGGCGTTTCCGTTGCCCAATATCACCCCTCGGCTTTGTCGATGATGCTAAGTCTTTCCACCACCCTGTCCGGCTTCAGACCGTAAACAAGCAGCATGAAAAAGATTACAATAGCCGTTGACGGGTATTCCGCCGGCGGGAAAAGCACGATGGCAAAGGATTTGGCGAAAGAGATCGGATATGTGTATATCGACTCCGGTGCCATGTACCGCGCGGTTACTCTTTACTGCCTGCAACACGGGCTTTTGAAAAATGAAAAGATTGATGAGGAAGGATTGAAAGCCGCTTTGGCGAATAATGCCGTTCGCATCACCTTCCATGCAAATGCCGCGACAGGCTGCCCGGATACTTTCCTGAATGAAACAAATGTAGAGAATGCCATACGCGGAATGGAAGTAGCCGACCATGCCAGTGCCGTAGCCGCACTCGGTTTTGTCCGCCATGCGATGGTTGCCGCCCAGCAGGCTATGGGACGGGAGAAAGGGGTTGTCATGGACGGGCGCGATATTGGTACGGTTGTTTTTCCTGATGCAGAATTGAAGATATTCGTCACGGCATCCCCCGAAGTCCGCGCCCGCCGCCGCTTCAACGAGCTTACCGCCAAAGGCATTGCTGCCTCCTACGAGGAAGTGCTGACGAATGTCCGCAAACGCGACCACGTTGATTCCACCCGCGAGGAAAGTCCGCTGCGGCAAGCGGCTGATGCGTTGATATTGGATAATTCCGAACTGTCTCCTGCCGAACAGAAGGAGTGGCTGCTTGCACGGGTTCGCGAGGCGGTGGTGCGGTAGTTACCCACACTGATAAAAACTTTAGAACGTTATGGGATTAGCATTGACTTTTGCTGTCGGTAGTGTCATCGCTTTTGCAATTTACTTCTATACCTTTACGGAGTCCGGCAAACGTTGGACAGGTGAAATAGACGATGCGGAATAAACGGTTTTTATGGCATGTAACAGAGTTGCCTCACGTACTGTGGGGCGGCTTTGTTGTGTATGATAATTAGCTACTGAGTTACGCAAATGCCCCTTTGGGTAGGGTGTCCAAAATCAGTAATTCGCCTGTCAATAAAATCATTATCCTTGTGTCATTATTCATTTAAGGCACAAAGAATTATGAAGAGTAAGGAACAGTTAACAGAGAAACTGAAGGTTGTAAAATTGAAATTGCAGAGTGAAAGGGTCAAGAGTAAATCATTGGAAAACAGGCCGGTCACAAGCGGGAAACAGGCGAAAGCATTGAAAGCGGCATGC
>LBCX01000290.1 GCA_001657575.1 Bacteroidales bacterium Barb4 | reverse complement strand
CGCCGGCTTCCGCATCCGCCGCCTGCACCGCTTCGACATCATCGCCTCTCTGCTGATGATAACCTCTGCCGCCTGCATGTTCTCCAACCGCAAGGAATGGGTGATATGCCTTACCATCGCCGCCGTCTTCCAGCTGTACACTGCCTTTGTCCATCCGAAAGCCTGAAGAACAACATGTAGAGACGCAAAATAAGGTCTCGACTACCTTACCACAAACTTCGCAACCACAGCCCTCTCTTTCTCCTTCGCAGCATTCAGTATATAGACCCCCGTAGGCAAAGCCGCCGCGCGTTGTTCGTTATCGCTGTCCGCCGTGAATTGCAGCACCTGCCGCCCGTCAAGTGTGTGAACCGATTTTCTTCGCTAATCAATGAAATCCTCCGTACTTTTTACACTGTCATTGTTATATGTCTGTATCTATTTCATCTTCAGCTTGCTTAAATCCATGTTTTTTAAGAAATGTGTCCGTTTTTTCATCAACTTCAGTCTCAAAATCTGAAGAGTAAATATCAATGGATGCTATTAATTCTTTCTTAAACTTATCTATTTCTTCTTTGAATTCCCAATTTTGCATATCCTTAGAAGCATATTGAACTACCTTGTCTATAATGCGGGCACCAATAGAAAGTGTTTTTTCACTAAATGTTGCAACGGAATGGACAAGAGATACAAATTGTATTTCAGACAGCGGTTTTGATAATTCTGTTAAATCAATAAATTTTTGCGGTGTAGTAATCCATCCTTTATATAAGTCACCTTTTGAGATGGAAATCATAGATTTATCATAAGTCAAAATAATCCAATGGTTGTTTTGTTTTACTATTTCATCATTTGTAAACTGTAATGCATAAATATCATGATTTATTAAATTAGAGTTTTTATCTATATTAAGTTCTCCCAAATAGTGCATATACTCTTTTTCAAATTCTACATTATCTGCCTCCTCATAGAAAGGGAGATCAATAAAGTTTACTCCTCCTTGTGTTAAAATGGATTGAACATCTATCATAATAGCTCTAATCCATGCTTTTATATCTGCACGTTCTGTTCTTAAAGCACTACTAAATGAACATAAATAATCTATAAAGGAGTTAGGTACTTTTATTCCGTTCAATTTTAAAGCATAATAATTGGCAACAAAGGCATTATTTGAAAATTGCAATTCATTTTCATCTACTTTAATATCTGAATATCGTCTGGCTTTTAATAGATGCCCGGCACATTCACTTATATAAAAATATGGAATATGTAAGTTTGCACCTATTTTTTCAGCTTGTTCAATAGCCCTTATTGAATTATTAAAAGAACGATTAACTTTCCCATGATATAATCGGGAACACATATATGGTATTGCAACTGTCGGTTCAATCAAAACATTAAAATCTGACCATCTATTAGCACCTAAGGCTTTTGCCGAAGATATTGGATTTGAGCCATCTAAGGCTAAATAGACAGATGCTCTTGATAATTTTGTGATTAGAGGATGATTGGAAGCATTATCTAACAATTTTTCGATTACTTCATCAACTTTTTCATTTTTAATTTTCTTGTTTTTGAGTAAAAATTTTTTTAATTTACTAATGCCATTGTCTTCTATAGTAAATAGAGGATTAGAAACTATACTTGCTTTTGCTTCTTTCAAAATACTAATTTGTTTCATAATGAAAGCATTTGCAATCCAAATTGTCACTTTTTTAGAATCTTCTTCGTTCCAATCAATACAAAATTCATTACGAAAAATATCAACTTGTGCGGAAGAAAGACTAGATAATTCTCTCTCATAGAGCATCTTTCTATTCTTCAAATCATTTTTGGAATCAATATTTAGTTCTATTTTCCCTTCCTTTTTTATAATAATAGATTTGCTATATAAAGAATCTATTCGTCTTTTAACAGTATCTTCTTTGTCACTTAAATTTAAGAATACTATTACTTTGTGAATTAGCTCATTTTCATCTAAAGAGTTTTTCTCTGACAAAATAAAAGTAATTGTATCATCATATATTCCAAATTTTAATTTATTGGCATCATCTGAGAATAATGTATATGAGTGTAAAGCTCTCTCTCTGTAATCAAAAGAATTGTTATTTGATTTTAGCAATGGATAATCTGTTTCATCAAAAAATTTATTCACTAACTTTTCATTAATCAATAACCCTGCTATAGTTCTAGAACTAAGACAAGTTGCTTGTATATTTAAGTCTGTTGATATATCTTGTTCTAATTTTCTTGATTCTGTTTCACTTAACACACAAGAGGTTAAGAAAAAAAACTTTGAAACACCTAATTTTTTTATTGATTTTTGAGCATCTTTATAAGCTTTATTTTTTATATTGGATTTTTGTGTTGTTATTTGATAACAAGCATTTAACCGTTCACCCTGTATGGTAAAAACTGTATAATCTGTTCCCCCATCACCTTTTCCATCTACGTTGATTGCATTCAAATTAAAAACGTCTTGTAAAACAATCTTACAAGCGGTTTCAAAATCACCCTTTCCTGACTTAGAAATGTGATTTGTTAATGTTTCTATATCCATATTTATCTATTTGTTAATGTTTTTATTCTGAATATTAATTTATAATTTTAGATTTATGCCGCTAATATAAATCTGCACCCCCAAACACTTCATCTATATCTATCACCTCTGGCACCCCCAAAACTCCTCGCCATCTGTGCAAAAAGCATAAATATACTCTTCCCTCAACTCATTATTCGTATAAGTTCCATTTGCGACAATATATCCTGCAATCTGTTTCGCAACCTCTTTTTGTTGTTCAGTCAAAGGGCATTGATTTTGTTCGCAACCGCAACATATTGAACCGTCTATCTATTGCCCCTTTTTATCTATTGCCGTCGGCTTTAGCCGACGGAACCCTTTCATCACTTCACCGCAAACTTCTTTACACAGACTTCTCTCCCCATTTCAGCACATAAATCCCCGCAGGCAACGCCGCCGTCCGTTGTTCATCATCGCTTCCCGCCGTAAATTGCAACACCCTTTCCCCCTTCATCGTGCTGACTGAAATAAAATACCCTTCCAGATTGACAAGATGCAGCACAACCTCCGCATAACACCCCTGCCTCGCCCCCATGTACGGGCAACGCAGGCGTTGCCCCTGCCGTAAACATGACAAATGCCGTCAGCAATGCCATAATAAACCTTCGATGTGCCGTGTATTCCCGTGTCATGGATGTGTATAATTCAAAGTACAATGAAAGAGGCTTGTAAAAGCCGCCAAATATATAGCAGGCATTTCATTTGCAGTACACATATTCAAAGCAAAAACGCTCTACCTTCACAGGCAAAGCGTTTTTTTGTGTCAAGGATTAGCATTTATAGTTTAAATAAAGATATGTTATAAATAATGAAAAACATGTCGAAAATATACAGGCAAAATCCAATGCTGCAAATAAACAGGCAGCGGTCATTTGTGGTGCGGAGACATGGAATGACATTGAACATTATGGCAGGTCAAAAGAATCCCGGTTAAGGCAATATCTGCGATTGCCCGGTGGTATCCCTTCTCACGACACCTTTAACCGGTTTTTTAGTGCGTTGGATCCTGACGAGTTTGAGCAGGCCTTCCCGTCATGGATAAAAGACATTTCAGAGTTAACGGACGGCGATGCGGTCAGCATTGACGGCAAGACCGTTTGCG
>LBCX01000289.1 GCA_001657575.1 Bacteroidales bacterium Barb4 | reverse complement strand
ATTACTTCACCCGTCCGAGTGAAGTAGTGCAAACTGAACGGTAGAGGTTACCTCACCTGAGGGAGTTCGACTACTTCACCCGTCCGAGTGAAGTAACCCCACATAAACGGCAACAGTAATCGAACCTGAACGGCAGAAGCAATCCCCGCCGTTGCACCGGCTTATTCCGTCCTGCCCGGATAGGCTTCCAGCGCCTTGGCGAGTACGGTCAGGGCTTTGCCCAAATCTTCCTTGTTTAATACGTAAGCCATACGGACTTCGTTCCTGCCCAAGCCGGGGGTGGTATAGAAGCCGGTGGCGGGTGCCATCATTATGGTTTGCCCTTCATATTCAAACCGGTCGAGACACCATGCACAGAAGGCATCGGAATCATCAACGGGCAGCTTGGCTACGGTATAGAAAGCTCCCATAGGTATGGGGGAATAGCAGCCGGGGATACGGTTCAGCCCGTCAATCAGGAAGTTGCGGCGTTCCAAGTATTCGGTATATACGTTGAGCATATATTCCTCCGAAGTGTCCAAAGAGGCTTCGGCAATAATCTGCCCGATGAGAGGCGGACTGAGGCGTGCCTGACACCATTTCATCACGTTCTCGCGCACCTGCCGGTTCTTCGTGATAATGGCACCGATGCGGATGCCGCATTCACTGTACCGTTTGGAAACGGAATCAATCAGCACCACGTTATTCTCTATCCCTTGCAGATGAAGTGCCGAAATATAGGGGGCACCCGTATAGCAAAACTCGCGATACACCTCGTCCGAGAAAAGAAACAGGTCGTATTTCTTCACCAAGTCGCGTATCTGCTCCATTTCCTTGCGGGTGTACAGGTAGCCTGTCGGATTGTTGGGGTTGCAAATCATGACCGCCTTCGTGCGCGGGGTAATCAGTTCCTCAAACCGTTCGATGGGAGGGAGGGCAAAGCCCTCATTGATAGAAGACGGTATCGTCTTTATCACCGCCCCGCTGGATATGGCAAAAGCCATGTAGTTGGCATACGCCGGTTCGGGAATAAGTATCTCATCGCCCGGATCCAGACAAGCCATGAAGGAGAAGGAGACCGCCTCCGAGCCGCCGGTGGTAACGATAATATCGTCCGTGCCTACGATGATATTGAACTTGGCGTAGTATTTCACCAGCTTTTCCCTGAGCGTCAGTATCCCCTCGCTGGGGGAATATTCCAGCACCTTGCGGTCGATATGCTTCAAGGCTTCCATCGCGACTTCGGGCGTGGGGATATCCGGCTGACCGATATTCAGGTGATAGACCTTTACGCCTTTGGCTTTTGCCTTGTTGGCAAGGGGAACAAGTTTGCGGATAGGGGAAGCGGGCATACCGATTCCCCGTTGCGAAATAGAGGGCATTGTGCTGTAATTGTGTCGTTAATGTAGGATTTCGTAGGGAAGACCGGCAAGCAGCTCTGCCATTCTGTCCAGTCCCTCTTGCAGGGGTTTGGATACAATCGGACGGAGGAAGGGGTTCAAGTCGGCGTGTACCGTCAGCTTCATGCGGGTATCGTTTTCGGCGGCCTGTTTCAACTGTATCCACAGATGCAGGAGGACGGGCGAGTTGGTGGTGGCGAACTTGATAGTCTTGTTCGGTTCGCGCTCGATAATCCGAAAGTTGATGGAGCCGACGGGGTCAACGGTGATGTTGCAGGAGTCGCTGTCGAATGTAAAGTTTCTCACCTTGTCCTGCGGAATGTGGTTTTTGATCCGTTCCAGATTGGAAAGGTCGGACAGCATGGCGAAGATACACCGGTCGTTGTGCGGAATGGTCTTTACGCCGCTTACAAATTCATTCATCCTTCTGTTATGCTTTAGGTTTCCAGTTGGCAGGGTCTTTCCGCCATTCCTGCAAGGTGCTGATTTCCGACTGGTCGATATAGTTCGTGCGCAGGGCTTCTTCGATGACGGCGTTGTAATTGCTGAGCGTGGTAAGGGTGACCTGCGCTTCCTTGAACTGCCGCGTGGCAATGGGGAAACCGTGCGTAAAGATGGCAACCATGCCTTCCACATCGCAACCGAAATTGCGGACAGCCTCCACAGCCTTCAAACTGCTTCCGCCCGTCGATACCAAATCCTCAATCACCACCACTTTGGAACCCGGCTTCAGTTCGCCCTCAATCAGGTTTTCCAGCCCGTGGTCTTTCGGCGTGGAACGGATATACACAAAGGGAAGCCCCAATAAATCCGCCACCAACGCCCCCTGTGCAATGCCGCCTGTGGCTACGCCGGCAATGGCATCCGCATTCTCATACTTCTCAATGATAATGCGGGCTAATTCCAGCTTGATAAAAGTCCGTATATCCGGATAAGACAACGTCTTCCTGTTATCGCAGTAAATGGGAGATTTCCAGCCGGAAGCCCACGTAAAGGGGTTCGCCGGTTGCAGCTTGACAGCCTTAATCTTCAACAGCTTTTCAGCCATCAATCTTTCTAATGTCTTCATACAAGTTAGTCCTCTGATTTTGAATCCGCGCAAAAGTAATCAAACTCGGCAATAAGCGAGGGTATATGCTGATTTATCAGGGGGCGGGTTTTCTTGTATTCACCGACGTTACGCTTTTGCCCTTTCAGGTAGGGTGTCCAAAATTTGAAAATCATCTGTTTCATCCGGCGAGTTTTTTCATCCTCTTAACTGCAAGATTATCCGTAAGATTATCTTTCGTCTAACTCTCCAAATCCTTCATAAAAACACCTTCGAGACAATGCTTGAACCCAATCGCGGACGGGTGACCCCTGTCGCCTGTCCGCGTAGGCAAAGGCAAAATCAAAACACAAGCGGTCACCCCGTGCAACGGATTTCTCGACCGCTTAAATTTATGGCAGCCGAAAAGGGATTCAATCATATCACTTGAGGCATTCCATACACTCTTCTCATTTGCGAGTTTATCCCGTTCCTGTTCCAAGTATTGACGAACCGACAATTTGAACTGTTTTATCCTTTTGTTATTCTTTTTCAATATTTTATCCATCTCTTTCAGACACGTGTCAATGCTCTTTCTTGACATGCCCTCTGACTTTATCAGTTTCAATGCATAATTCACGAAGCCAGGGATACAGCTTAATTCACCTGTTGTTTTACCGTGCGTATTGACAAAATCAAGGGTCTGCTTCCCGTTTGCGCTCGGGGAAGCAAAAATCCGCTGCATGTTTTGCTCCGCTTAATCGTTTGTGACAGATTCATAAAGCGGGCGATTGTCCGCTGCCGGGGCGGCAGCAGATAACCCGTTTCCCTCATTACCTCCCGAACCTTTACTCCGGCAACCGCTTTTGTATAAGCCTTAAAATGCCTGTCATCCCCGTATAACTTTTCAACAGGCAAAGCCGTCGTGTGACCGATGTCGTGGATATGAACATGATTGCTTTCCAATACCTTTACATCACTCATATTTAACGGAACATCAAATTGCCTTTCTGCCCTTACGCCCCAAGACAACAGCATTTTCTCGCTCCCCGGCATCATGCTCTCGTCTGTTGTTTGGGCATGTTCCTCCTCCGCACCTGCGTATGCCGGCTCTTTATAAATACCGTAACCGCTCTTTTTCACCCGATTCTCAATGCTGTTGCGACTGGGTATCTTCTCCGGTTTCCAACCAAAAACTTCATTCAAACAATTCAGAATGGCAACTGCGCCGCGAAAACCGCAACGGGCACGAATGTAAGGT
>LBCX01000044.1 GCA_001657575.1 Bacteroidales bacterium Barb4 | reverse complement strand
AACTGATTTTTAGTATACGACCGATAGCCCGGAATCCTAAACCTTCAAGATACATTTCCAATGCCATGCGACGAACCTCTGCTGACTTTACATCTGATTTACGAACTACCGTGTAATGATAACCGCACTGCTTGCACAAGTAACGCTGACGTCCGGACACTACACCGTCTTTGCTTTTATGAACACTCCTACATTTTGGACAATCCATGATGCTGTCTTTTTTTATTAACCGACAAAGATATGATTCTATGTTAATTTAACAATACCTAAAATAAATGTACGGCCGTTGCGGGTTGCGTTTGATGATATGAAAACACAACCGCAATATGAAAAGGCAATCCGCATGAGTGCCAACGCGGGCATAAGAGATTTTTCCAATTACCTCTTGTATAACTTTAAAGACCAGCCCATTGACTTGTATAATCGTCTAAAAATCAATGTTGATTTATGCGAGGAGTTGAATGTAAGCATTTATTCTTTTCCCATGAAATTTCACCCAATTACAGGCGAATACAGCCACAATCGTGATTTCATAGGGGAGCATTGGAATAGAAAATATATCCGTGCAGTACAGGCGGTTATGAATAGCACCAAAGGCAAAATTGGTAAGGGCTACACATTTTTCTACAAAGCATTTGGAAAAACCGAAACAGATTTTTACGACCTGTTGGAAATGCCAGAAACATTTATTTTGTACCGGTTGTTTTTTGAATGGTTAGGCGACAAAAAGAATCACGAAGCCTCCACGGCAAATTGGCGTAATGTTTTCAATGATTGTATGGAAACATTGAACGAGCAAGACAAAGCCACGGTGCTCAATGTAATACACAAAAATAAATTCACGCCGGAAATTCAATATCAATTTTCAAACCCGAAAATTACGCAACTACTTGAATTTTATACCAATTACCGTAATGATATAATAACCGAAGGAACGGAGTTATACAAATTAAAACAGGAATACGAAAGCGACCCAAATAATTACAAGAAACGCGGAAAAAGAAATTAAATTTGCTATAAAGAAGCTGAGAGTCTTTCGGATTGACGGTACATAGACAAGTTGCGACACCCGCAAAGCCGCGTCACGTTCAATATAGGCATAAGCGTTTCCGCGCAGCAAAACGGATGTCACCATCGCCTTGAAGAACATGTAGCGCGTCATGTTTTCGTCCGGCTCTGTGTTGAGCAAGTCAAAAGCGGGGTGATCAATAAACCGTTCCTTGAATCCGTCCCTGTCGAACCGGTACGTTTCGAGCGGAAGTACCGCAACGCTGTCGGAAATGAGGTCAACGCAGCGGTAAACGGTAGAAAGCAGCATCGGCATGGCGCGGCTCTCCATCAGGGGGTCGGACAGCGACCGGATGAAGGTGCCGCTGTCGTTCGTACTACCTCCGGCACTTCGGCGGAATATATTCTTGAATGATTTCAGATTCACTTTTCGGGTTGCTTTTACATACTAACCAAAAAAGTGTCTGACATTTTCCCCTTTTTTGAGGCTTTTCAGGCCCCAAAACAGTTAAATAATACTAAAATATCAGGGGGGGGGGGAAACCGCGCCTAATAGATTGACACGCTGTAATGCGGATTTGAGAGGTAAATGCCGAGTGCCATAAGCATGGATATTACACCGTCTATTTTCTTCTCCTCGAACTGTTTGGTGGGTTTGGTGTTTCCCATGTGGTCGATTTTCATAACCACGTTCTTGAAACAGTGCCTGTTGATTACGTTGTTGTCGATGAATGCCCTGCCAGAAAGGATAAGCCGTTCCATTTCCTTGGTCGGCTTGTTGAAGTTTCCAAGCGTCTGCCCGTATCCTCCATTTTAAACCACGCGCTCTGTGCGTTGATGACAAACTGCGTGGCGTTCCACTGGTCGTAGCCGATATTCAGTATCTGGATTTTGGTATCCAGCTTTCTCAAATCGTTCAGGATATAGTCGTAGTCGGTCACGTTGCCGGGAGTTATGGCTATCAGTCCCTGCCGTCTCCACTGGCCGTACAGTTCCTTGAAGCGTTTTTCAGACAGGGCGGCTTCGGGCAGATAGTACCATGTCTTAAAACTCATCGTACCGTTTTCTTCATCGGGAAACAGGGCACTGACAGCCGTCAGGTCGCTCGTGCTGGAAAGGTCGATGCCGGCATAGCAGCACCTGTCCTTGAAATCGTCAAGGTTTATATTCCTTGAAACGGACAGGATATAGTGTTCGGGAATCCATACGGAACTTGAATCGCACCACATGTTAAAGTTCTTTGTCTTTATCCCGACCTCTTCGCTTGGAGAGTTGACAGCCTTGACGGCCTGCCGGCGGAGATAGGAAAGTTTTACGGTGACTCCGAGGTTGGGGTTGCTTTTTATCCATACGCTTTCGTCTTTCCAGTCGTCGGTTTCATCTATGGAGTATATTGCGGCAAACAGCGAACCATCCGTCTTTAATCCGTTAAGCACTTCGGTGCACATGATGCGGTACTGGTAGCACGGTCCCAGTTTGTCGAATCCGGCGGTCGTGATGACTACCGCCATTTTGTCGAATCCGCCGCAAGGACTTTGAGCCAGCTCTGTACCGAGGTTGAGCCTTACCGTATCACGGAACACATCCAGCAACTCGCCGTTGGGGTCTATGCCTTTGGCAAAATTGGAACACAACGGCCATGAGGAAAGCTTGACCTGATCCCTTGAATTGGCGGCCAGATATACCTCCGCGCCGGACTCGCCGTCCGCAATCAGGTGGTAAAGACAGAGTGCGGCAGCCAGGGCGGACTTCCCGTTCTTGCGTGCCTCTTCTATGTAAACGTACTGAATGAGCCGGCTGCCGTCCTCACGAACGTAAAAGCCGTATATGCTGGCAATGATGAACGCCTGCCACGGCTCCAAGATGAACTTCTTTCCGGCATGTTTTCCCGCGTAATGGGTGAGTACGGTACAACTCCATTACTTTTCGCCGCGCCTGCTTTTCTTTCCGAGGAATGCGCCGAGGGGACTGGTTGCTTTCTTCTCATTCTTCAGTGATGAAATGTTTGAACGGCTTTTTATGGTAAGCCCGTATTCGGTCATAATCTTCATCACCTGGGAATAGCTTTTTGTAGCCGCGTTCTGGGCGGGATTCAGGGTTGGTGTCCTGTTGATTTCAATAATCGCACCGTCCTTCAGCACGGCATCCGTCGCCCGCTTGTAAGTCTCATACGAAGTGGCAAGCATCCGCAAGGCTCCGAAGTCAATATTCTGAATGACCCGTCTTTTGTTCAATTCCTTGATTACATCCGTCATAAACGTGCTGGTCTCCTCAGACAAATTGTCAGGCATTATGAATTTTACCATGCTGATTATTTTATTTGAATGGTTCAAAAACAAATTGGGAATGTTAATAAATTAACAATTCCAAAATTTGAAAACATGCCTTGCGTGTGAAGTCGGACTTGTTGTGGTTTCAGAGACCCTCTCCCGTAAAAAAAATACCCGTACCCCCCCCTCCATTGTCCCTGACCCTCCTGACTTTCCGAACTCTCCTGTCATTAATCATTGTACTGTATTTTACTGTCATTTTGTCATGTTTGTTTGTGTTTGCCCGGCGGCAGTTTCGCATTTTTCAAGCATATTGTCAATGCTTTGTGTGGATAGTGGGAATATCTGTCCGGATTTGTTACAGTGGATGTGTATCCATATACTACCGTAAAATATGGCATGCAGGCGTTCTGTCCATGACAATTTCCATTTGCTGGAATATATGTCTCCCAAAACTTTCATGGGAACCGGAGCAATTCCGCTGCCTTCCGGTGATTGCAGTACTGATGTTTCTCCTTTAAAATGTATCGGTTTCATGCTTTTATTTTTATTTACAATTTGTTATGTTCCATTTGGTGGCAACGCTTGCAAAGGCTCATCAGGTTTTCCATGTCATAAGCCAGCTGGTTGCGTGTTACCCTGTCATCCGTACCCATAAAACTTTTGATGTGGTGTATATCTTCTGCGGGCACGGTAAGCCCTTTCTCTTCGCATACCTCGCACAAGGGGTTTGCGGCAAACTTGCGCAGGCGCAGGCTTCTCCATCGTTCCGAGTTGTATATTCTGCGGCGTTCCGAATCGTACCGGTTATTCGTTTTCGGCTTCTTGCTCTTGGGCTTGTTGATTGTTGGCATAGTAGGGTATTTCTTTCAGCTGTTTGATGTCCTTGATTGTCTGAAACAGTATCATGCTGTACCGGTAAAGGAACCAATTGATAAACTCATCATCCGTCTTATTCCTTGCTTCGATGTCGTGCATGACATGTATCACGGTTTCCTGAAACACGTCCTCATGGTCATACGGGGAATGATACCCCTGTGCATCAAGAGGACAGGCTCTGCGGAGTTTATCGTGCAGCCTGCCTATCCTTTCCGATATGTCGCGATACGGTTTATTCTTTTTCTTTCTCTGCCTCACCGTCTTTCCAATCTCCTTTTTCGTCAATCAGTTTTTCAATGCCGTGTGCCGCGAGACTGCGGATTACCGTCGATACGGTGGTGCCCGTCCTGCCTGCCAGTTCCTTCAGCAGCATCCATGTTCTGTCGTCAAAGCGGACTGTTTTACGGTTCGATTTATTCATTACTTTACAAATGTAGTAATAATTATTTGATTATAAGTATTTTACTGCTGTTTTTTTATCCTCTTAAATGCGGTTTATACCTGTTTTTATTCATGTCGTTAAAACGGTTTGTCCGCATCCTCATTCCGATGTTCTGACGGTAGCTGTCCCTGCGTTGCCGGGTATTGTTTGTAGTCAAAAATTTTCTTGTAGCGGTCATCATGGTAGAATAATACCGTTTGATTCCTGATTCCCTGCCTGTTCTTGGATACGATCAGCTTTCCCCGTCCCTTCCACGGAACGCCCTGCTTGTCCTTTGCCTGCGCATCGTAATAATCGGGCTTGTGGATAAACAGCACTATGTCGGCATCGTTCTCTATTTCGCCGCTCTCCTTGAGGTCGCTGAGCACCGGCTCCTTGACCGTTCCCTTTTCCGGACGGCTCAACTGTGAAAGCAGGATAACGGGTATGTCCAGCTCCTTGGCAAGGTTTTTCAGTTCTTTCGTGATATGGCCTATTTCAAGATGCCTGTTCTGAAACTTCATGTTCGTGCATATCAGCTGCAGGTAGTCGATGACAAGCAGCTTGAGGCTTCCTCTCCTGTGCAGCCGGCGGGCTTCCGATTTGATGTTTGACAGGTAGCGGATGTTATGGTTGTCCGCTATGTGCAGCCTCATGCCGGACAGGGATGCCGACCGTTCGTCAACGGCTGCCCATTCCTCTGGGGACATCCGTCCGGAACGGAGATTATAGCTGTTTATCCTTGCGTCCTCAAGCAGATACCTGTTCACGAGCTGTACGGCTGTCATCTCAATCGAAGCGAACATGCAGTCTGCACCGGCGGATGATGCGGCCTTGGCAAAGGACAGGGCGTGTTGCGTTTTTCCCATGCTCGGACGGGCACCGATGATGATCAAGTCCGGCGTGTGCCATCCGCCTTCGAGTTCATCGTCCAGACAGTACAGACCGGTGGGCACCGACGTCATCTTTCCCGACTGCCAGTCAGTCTGGGTCTGCCAGGCCGTGTCTATTGCCTTTTTCAGGGCTGCCGGCATGGAGAGTGATTCAATGCCGGATACGCTGCTGGTATTGATTTCGGTCACCGCCTTTTCGAGGCTTTCCATCACATCGGCTATATCCGCCGTTTCGTCATACGCCTGCCGCTGGATGGCCGATGCAAGCAGGATGATTTGCCGGGCGACCGACTTCTGCTTTACGATCTGTGCGTGACGGATGACATGCGCCGATGATGTAATGCCCGACATCAGTTTGGCAAGGCAGGCGTACCCGCCGGCTTCTTCCGCTTTTCCCGTTGATTTGAGTTCTTCCATGACGGTCAGCACGTCTACAGGCTGCCGTTTCCGCCCGAGGTTGGAAGCGGCAGCGAATATTGCCCTGTTCCGTTCGGAATAGAAATCGGCGGCGGACAGTATCCCCTCCACTTCGGGGAATACTTTCGACTCCAGTAGGACCGCGCCGATTACGGCGTTTTCCATGTCCACGGCTTGCGGAAACAGCAAACACGGATCCAAATCGGGGGAGGGGTTAATCGTAGACATGACTTTGCTCGCCGTTTTCGCCATTGTAGCGGATGATTGATGCGATGGTAAAACTGCCGTATTCGCAGGTGTCTATCACGTGGTTTACAGCGTTTTCGAGTTCGCTTTCCGTGAAGCCGTGAAACTTTATCCTTTCCTGAAGGATTAGGAAGAAATCCATTGACTGATTCGGAAAAAGTCTGTGTAGCCTAAGGAGATGCTTGTCTATGACTTCCTGCGAAGCCGTCCGGTTTGTTTGTTCTGTCTGTTTCATTTTTTTTACTTTCTGTGTTTGTAATTGTTTATGTTTCATGAAGTTTACTCATAAAATCATCTGTGCTGACAACGGGTTGTCCCCTTTCCGAACGTACAGGAAGCTCGTTGTTCCACATTTCGCCTCTTAGGTACTTCTCGAAGTATGGGCGAAACGCTTTTTGAGGAGTAGCTTCCACGTAGGCAGGAATGTTTGCCAGTGCAAGCCGCTTGTTTTTCACGGAAAGTGCTTCCCATCTGCTTCGGCTTGTCTTTTTTGTTCCCCTGTTCCCGTACATTCCCCATACTTTTTCAAAATCAAATTCGGAAATCACTGTCGCCGAAACGTCAGTTTCGGCAATAGAAAATGTATTTTCATTTTCTCTTATATTCTTTTCTTTATCATTATCATTATCATTATCGGGTTTCGTTAGGTTATTAGGTTTTTTAGGTTTTGAGTTAGGTTTTTTAGGTTTTTCTGATTCATCTATAATATTGTCATTATCAGAATTTTGATAGTCTGTTTTCTGTTTATCTTCCTTTTTTGGTCTCCCGCCCTTTCCGCCATTGTTCTTGCTCGTTTCGCATCTCCGGTCATAGTTAGTCATAAATCTATCACAGTCTATTGCCATTAATTTGAACGCCATTTTGATTTCTAAGTCTGATAAATTGGCAGGTTTATCTCCATTGACGTTATAATCAAACAACATCTTTATCAACATTCCTGCCTGTTTGTCGGACAAATCATCAAAGATGCTTTTCCAATCGCTTTTTAGAATGAAAGTCTCTCTCATTTTGGACTTGTTTATCGCAATTCTGTTCTCTAAACCCAATAAACCCACTGGGTTTATTGGGTTGTTTGTTTCCTGTCAGACTACTTTAGACAACAATACGGCAAGGCAATCCGCATGCGGGTCGCCTGCCTTTCACTTCAAAAAGATATTTGTTGCATTATACATCCTATCTACGCTTTCCTCATCGATAATCCACCAGTCCCCCTTGATGAAATCCATTTCGGGATAGATGGTGTGAAATATGATGACGGTATTCACAAAGGTTTTTATCTCTTTCAGGCTCTCGATTGAATCCGTCACGCTTCCGTCAAGCCACGTGAGGCGTATCTCTGATCCGTCGCTTTCAATACGCTTCAAAACATCCCTGTTTGCAAGAAATATACCGGCAAGGGCGAACTTGTACCATACACGGATGACATCCTGTGTTTTTACCTCCCGAAGCTCCTTGTCTATTTCCCGTGAGCCGCCTGCGGAGCTGTGTTTCACTATCTCCGTCACCGCTTCGGGCGACAGGTATATGAAGTAATCCGTGCCCTCTTCCATCTGGCAGGTTCTTATCCTGCTCTCCATCCAGTTCAGATAGCTGTTCTTTATGCCCAGCAGGGAAAACAGATTGTAGGCGGGGACAAGGTCGTCAAGTGTCCGTTTGTCTTTCAGGAGGGTCATAGGGGGTAGTCGTCCGGGGTGTCGTCGTTGTCGTCCTGTCTGTTGTGTTTTACCCAGTCATCGTTGTAGGCGGAATGCTCTTTGTATATTCTATTGAATTTTTTAATGTAGCAAATGGTGTATCCGTAAAAAGAACTGATATACTTTCCCCTGTTTATATCGATTATAAGTGATTCAAGCAGAAACGACAGGCAATCCTCCTTCAATTCATCACTCTCTTTCCTTAATTTAAGACATACTATTTTCCTGTATATCGGCATTATTTCGGCATAGACAAATTCCGTTACCGTTCCCTCTGTCAGTGCTTTTTCAAAGCCCGTGAGCAGGCGGATATTCAGGCGCAGTTGGCGCAGTTGTTCGTCAAGGGGATATTGCTTGCATTTACTTCCGTGCTTTGCATTGTTATAATATTCAATAAGACCGTTTACCCATTCCAAATTAGTAAAACAGAAGTTCGATGTATCCCCGTCCATATAGGCTACTTGTGCATATCCGTTCGGATTGGGAACAAAAGCCTGCGCAACAAGTTTACCGATGGAGATACGGGTAATTTTATGGTTTGCTTGAAATCCATACATAAAGTAATTTTTCATCGGTTTTTTCCTTATCATGTTTTTCAACATTCCGGTTTTGATATTCCGGCAACTCCCCATGTTCGATATTTCGTAAATCGGAAATTCCTCAATCACTTTCCATTCTTCCTCAATCTTTTTCATTGTGCCTTTATTCGTTATTTATTGTCGGCGGTGCGGGAGTCGAACCCGCTTTTTTGTGTAACACCCAAAATCCGTTGTATATCGCTCATGCGATACCTGCGGGTGCCCCCTACTGTAACACGCATCAGATAACCGCTTTTATTCCAACGGGACAGCGTAGGCTCGCTCACTCCAAGTATTTTCATCACCTGCTGCTTGCTCGGGTAAGTTTCCGTATTTGCATCGGTTATCTGCTGTTCAAGCTCTTGGCGGGTTTTGCTCACGCAATAGTTTACCATGTCGATGAGGTCAGCCGCTTTAACCGTCAGGCTTATTTCAGGAAACTGACTTGCGAGGTCTATGATTTTGTTTGCCGGACGTTCCATGATATTTTTATTTTTCAATCAGTTCAACGTCACGGGCTTTTAAGCGTTCCCTGTACCCTCTGAAAAAATCCATGTACGCAGTCCAAAAGGCGAAGCGCAGCGTTATGAGTCCCTGCACAAAGCCGTCGTTCTTATTCCACAGACGCCAGAACTCAACAGCCGGCAGGAGGGTGAACCTGTAGCGGTCGGAGCGGATGCCGCATGTGATTTTCGTTTCTCTTTTCATTATGCCTGCTTTTATTACTTGAACAGTGACTGTATGTCGCCGGAAGTGACGCACGATTCATGCTTTAACACTTCTGCCGCCGCATCCGCGGAAAGGAATATGAAATAGTCCTCGCCCTCCTCCATTTCGTAGCCCGTTATCTTGTCGGCAAGCCAGCTCCTGAAATCCTGCTTGGTCTTTAACATGGAGAAAAAGTTGGCGGCGGGGATTACTTTTTTGTTGGTGTTTGATATTTTCGCTGTCATTGATCGTCCTCCGTGTCTTCTTGATTGTTGTGGTTAAAATAATCGGGGTTGAATTCGATAGTCGTGTATTTTTGCCGCAGGCGAAAAAATTTCCAGATCAGTGGTTGTAAAAAGCTGTCAAATGAAGCAGCCGCCCATCCTCTGTTTAAATAGTCTTCTAAATAATCAATCATCCAGGAAAGACATTCTTTTCTCAATTCGTCGTCTTTTATTTTCGCTTTTATTTTCTCCCTGTATATGGGAACCACTTCCCAGTGCAGGAATTCGACTATTGCATCGTTTTGAACGGCTTTTTCGAGTTCGGACAGCCGGCGCATGTGTTCCCTGATTGCTTCCAGCTGACACTCCCTGCTGAATGTTTTGGTTCTGTTAACAAATGGGGGTAAATCTTTGTTTTTCACCCATTTAATATTCATGAAGAAAGCATTCGAGATATCACCGTCTTTGTATCTGATTTGCGTACATCCATTCGGATTTGGTACAAAAGTCTGTGCAACCAGTTTGCCGACAGTGCGGGTGAAGATATTTCCTTTTATATGTAACCGATAATAAAAGGCACGATACGAGGAACCGATTTTTAACACACGCTCTTTTATTACTTTATTTCTTTTGATGTTCCTACACCTCCCCAAATTCGATATTTCGTACTCGGGAGCCTCCGGTATCACCTTCCATTCTTCCTCAATCTTTTTCATTTCTCTGCCACATTTTTTAGGTTAATCCCGCTTTGCCTTCAATGCCTTTTCTCGATAAAATACCCGCATACCTTCCCGCTTGCATGAGCTGCACAGGTAAGGCGCGCCCTTTCATCGTCCTGTAATTTTGCTGCGTGCGTGCAGTAGGCAATGTTGCTCGTCTGCACATTTACGTCTTTTGCATGGCTGCAATCATTGCAGCGTACTCTTTTGTCCATGATGTTTATTTGTTATTCTTTCGTTAATGCCTTGTATATTTCCGTTATTACCCACGGGTCGGCATTCTTTTCAATGTTTTCCACAATGTCTCCTGTTTCACCCATTGCCAAGAATAATATTCTTGCGTAGGCATGGATAAAATCGGCTATTGCACTTGCAAATTCGGATGTTTTGCCGTCATATACTTCATTTATAACCTTATTCAGATTGTCAATTTGGGACTGTGTCAGCTCGTTGGCTTGTTTGTTCTTTTGTTCTGTTGTGTCCATGATGTTTATTTTTTACGGGAGGGCTTTTGTACCCTCCCTCTTTCATTATTCTATTCGTTTATATTAAAAATGTTAGTTCAATAATGTACGTCACGTAAAGGCATATATTCTGATTCATTTTCTGATTCATTGCATTTTTCAGTTTCTTCTTCCGCTCTGCGCTTTAATTCAGATATTGATTGAGCAAATGGTAATATTGTTACGATTTTTCTATTGTTGTATTTTATTTCGTCTTTTACCCTATCTCTTATTTCGTCTCTTATCTCATCTTTCAATTCATCTTCCAATTCATTCTTCAATTCAACTTCCAAAGATTGAAGTTTGATTTCCAAGCTGTCTATTTTACGTTCCAATCTGTCCACCTTGCGCTCCAATCTGTGAATGTTAGATTTGTTTAATCCAATCAACACGCTAAGCGTGATAATAACAGCAAATAATTCCCGCCCTATTACAACGTCTCTAAACATACCCATACCAACGTTAATTAAAAAGCGAATTATTAAATTGTTGCAAGTTCCCTTTCATTCTCTGCGATTATTTCGGCGATAATATCTTTGCCGTATCTCTAATTCTCTATCATCTCGGTCTATCTCTATAATACTTATCCACCTCGTAGATGTGAATTTCTCCAAGAAATTTCTCTAATTCTCTTACTTTATCTATTGCTTCATAAATATCCCTGCTTATTTCAACTATGCCATTACGTTCATAGGTTTTTGTTTTGATAAGTTCAATTTTACTTTGTAGTTCGCTAATTAGACGGCTCGATTGTTCCATATTCAAAACAAATAAGCCTTTGCTTACGTCGATTTTATCTTCACCTTCTATACTTAATAGAATTTTTAGAGCGTCACGCTTTCTACATGCACGTCTCGCTCTTTGCACATAAATTGGAAATGCTCTACCAAGGCCATGATCTGTCCGCAACATGCTTTCTTTGCGTCTAACGTCTTCTTCGACATCTTCCAATTTCGCCAATAGCATTTTTCTAAATTCCATAATCTTGCAATATTAAAAAAGCGAAAACCAATGAAAAAACCCTTCCTGTTGTGGCTGTTGGAAGCGTTTAATCATCGGCTTTCGCTTATGTGATTAAAATAAGTAGCTTATGTGTTTTTCGGTAGAACAGCCACGTACAACCGACCTTTTCAGAAAAAACCCGCCCTGAAATATCCACCGCTGTGGATGTCATGCAATAATGAACAATCGTATATTTGTCGCTTCAACACTTCAAACGCTCCTTTCGGGAGGGTACGGCTATTCCTATTGGTATCGGGGTGGGGTTTTGTGGGGGCACAGATACTACCGTTTGCAGTAAAATAACAACAAAATGCAGTTTTTTTACTATTAAAGTTTCATCTGCCTGATAAACAAGAATTTATATTTATAGAGTGTATGGAAAGGAATAATATTCTCTCTAATATCGTGAAAATCCGCAAAGGCAAAGGGTTTAGTCAGGATTTTGTGGCTTCCAAGTTAGGAATGAAACAGGCGGGATATGGACTAATAGAGAACGGTAGCAGAGGATTACAATATGATATACTACTACGAATTGCAGTAGTCTTTGAAATGGACGTAATAGACCTTATAACATTCCCTAAAAAATATATTGATTCAAGTAGTATTAAAGAAAGCGCAATTAGCATGGACGAAAAAGTAACATTACAAATTGAACTATCCAAGAGTAAAAAAGACCAAGTATTTAGGCTTATATTTGGAGAAAATGATTTAGGAATATCTAATAAGTAATTAAAAAGTTATGGAAGAAAATAACAATTTGATTTATAAAATAAAAATAATTGATGGCGTTGATATTGAAACACTTTGCAAATCTTTAAACGCCATAAATGAAGAATTTAATAGATTTACCAATAATAATAAAGCACTTGCTGTAAAAGAAATACGTAAGGGTAGTGGTGTATTTGAATTTTTTGAAAAAAATATTATTTCTGTTTTGCCATTAATAAATGAAGTAGATATTATTTTAAAATTTGCAGAATATCTCCGTTCAATTAAAGAACTTTTTATTAGAGAAAAAGAGAAGCACCCGAACACAATCCCCTTAACAAATAAGACTATAAACAATGCAGAATTAATATTTGCTCCTGTAATTAACGGTGATAATAACATAATAAACTTTACTTGTAGAGGTAAAGAAATTATGTCTGTTAATAAAGATGAATATGAAATTTTTTTAGACTATAAGAAAACAATAAAACTACCTGATACTGAAAATGAACTAAAAGTATTAGATAATAAAACACATCAAAAAGTATTATTCAAATGGATTCAAGCACGTTTTGATAAATCAAAGGAGAAAGATAAGGGAGTGATTGATGCCATTCAAAAAAAAGCGATTAAAGTAATTTTTGCAGACGATAATTCTATTTCTAAAACAGAAATGACAACGTCTTCATCAGATACAGATTGGCAAGAAATTGGATATATAGTTGATGTAGAAACAATCACTTCAAATAATAAAGTTGTAGCTTATAAAATTTTGAAAAACTACCCCGATGATAGTATTGATTTAAGAGAACCAAAACAATTATCACTTCAATTGTAGTATCAGTGGTTGTATGAAAAACCCGAACATCCATATCGGCAAAGCAATCATGCAGGTAATGAATAATAAGGACGTGACAAAGGCGGAACTTGCAAGAAGATTGGAAGTTAAGCCTCAAAGTGTAGATTATTTGTTAAAGAGGGAAAGCATAGATACGCACACGCTATACAGCGTATCAGAGGTTTTAGAACATGATTTTTTCGCCCTTTTTTTTGCCCATAAGAAACAGACAAATTACGATAAGATAGATTTTGCCAAAGAAACGCCCACGAGAGCAAAGGTGTTAGTAGAGGTGGAACTTGATACAGAGGATATTATAAAACTAAACCTAAGAGACAGAGTAATACAAATATTAGATAAATAACAAATAGAATGAAATACAGAATTTTTATTGTATTGATTTTATCGGTGCTTGTTCTTTCAACAGTAAAAGCGGAATTAAAGCCTAACAGTTATTTTGATTGTGTTGTTGCAATAATAGGAATAGAAGAACACAACATTACTAAGGGGACTGGTTTTCTTTTTGGGAAGCGTAAACAAGGAGTAGGTGACTATGATATATATCTTGTAACGAATAAGCACGTTTTACAGAATAAAGACAATAGTTCTAAGAATGAAGTGAAGATTCTATTTAATTCAATAGATAATATGCAAGGCATATTACGTCCACTAAAATTGGTAGAAGGTAATCCAAGTTTACCTGTTTGGACAGGTCATGCTGATTCTATTGTAGATATTGCCGTAATAAAATTAAATGATTCACTATTAGAGGGCGTGATATATGATTATTTCAAATCGGACAAAGAAGCATTTAATAAGGAGGAGTTGGGGAAGAATGTATCAGAGGGGGATGATGTTTATATTTTAGGTTTTCCTTTTGGTTTTGTCGGAGTTGAAAATAAGAAATATGTAATCCTTAGAAATGGAGTAGTTTCTCGTATACAAGATTTTTTTGATGGGAAAAGTTCAGATTTCATTGTAGATGCTTTTATTTTCCATGGAAATAGTGGTAGCCCTGTTATTCTTAGACCAAAATCAGGTCGCAAAACAAAGTCTAATTTACACTATAAAATTATTGGAGTTGCCAAAGGTCGTGCATTTCCAGAAAAAGATAAAAATAATGAAGTAGATGGGAATAATACAGGGTTGTGCTTGGTTGAGTCTGTAAACCGTATATTTGAAGCAATTGAAAGAGCAGAGAAGGTGAAAGGGGAAAATGATTTAGAGATAATGAATAGATGAGCATGAAATTAGACAGGGCGATTAGTTTTTTCTCTTTTATAGTTGCTGCTTTATCATTTTTAGTAACTGTTATATTAGGTTTTCAAATATTTAATTATTTCGCTTTTGAGGATAAAATGGATAAAAGAATAGAACAATCAATATCTAAAATCAAAAGAAGAATCAAGAAATGAATTAGAACAAATAAAAATAGACTTAGAAAATGAAATAAGGAATAGCAACAAAATAACTGAAAATAAATTAGAAAATGAAATAATAAATAGGAACAAAATAACTGAAAATAAATTAG
>LBCX01000288.1 GCA_001657575.1 Bacteroidales bacterium Barb4 | reverse complement strand
GTAAACTGATATATAATTACCAAAAGAATTTCGCCTAAGTACTACGTGATGAATATGCTTACCGTCATTCGACACCCATGCTTACCGACGGTAAACTAAACCCTGTATCACCGGAAAGCAATATCAGAAAAAGCCGTATATTTGTCGCCTCACACAGTCCAAAAGCCTATACCGCCTCATGTTAAAACAGCAGCTACAACAAAAGCTACAACAGAAACTTTCCCCCCAGCACGTTCAATATATCCGCCTTTTGGAACTTCCCACCCTTGAATTGGAAGAACGGATTAAGCATGAATTGGAGGAAAATCCTGCTTTGGAAGAGGGAGCGGATCTATCAAAAGACTTGGACGAGGACGGTGGGGACGATGACAACATCGGCGATGACAGCCTTTCCCCCGATGCAGCAGAAGACCTCTCGCTGGGCGATTACCTGAGTGAAGATGATATCCCCGACTATAAACTGCGTGAAATAAGTGAACGGCCTGCCCAAAAGGAAGACATCCCCTTCTCCATCGGGCAGTCACTGCACGAATACCTGTTGCAACAACTGGGGTTGCGCGACTTGCCGGAAAGCCAATTCAAGACGGGCGAATACCTTATCGGCAATATTGAAGACGACGGTTACCTGCGCCGCCGTTTGCCCGCCATTGCGGAAGACCTGTCGCTTCAAGGCGGGAAGACAAGTGAAGCGGAGTTGAAGACCGTGCTGAACATTATCAAAGACTTTGAGCCGACCGGAGTGGGTGCGTACAACTTGCAGGAGTGCCTCTTGTTGCAGCTGGGGAAAAAGGAAAGCACGCCGGCAGTCCGTCTGGCTGTCCGCATACTGACTGACTTCTTCGATGAGTTTACCTACAAGCATTACGACAATTTATTACAAAACCTTCCGACCGACAGTGAAATGCTGAGAAAGGCTGTCCGTGAAATAACTTCTCTCAACCCCAAGCCGGGAAACGACTGGGGCAGTTCGCTGGACTCCGCCATGAACCTTGTCACACCCGATTTCATCGTGGAGTCTCACAACGGGGAACTGACGCTGAGCATGAACAAACGCGGCATCCCTTCCATGCACATCAACACTGACTACGCCACCCTGTTTCGGGACTATCTGGCAAACAAGACAAACCGTACACCGGAAATGCGGCAAGCCGTATTGTTTATAAAGCAAAAGTTAGACTCTGCCCAAGGTTTCATTGATGCCGTCAGGCAGCGGCAGGAAACCTTGCAGCGCACGATGCAGGCAATCGTCCTCCTGCAACACGAGTTCTTCCTGACCGGCGATGAAACTACCCTCCGCCCAATGATACTGAAAGACGTTGCCGAGCACTCCGGCTACGACATTTCCACCATTTCCCGCGTAAGCAACAGCAAATACGTGCAAACCTCTTTCGGTGTCTACCCTCTGAAATATTTCTTTACCGAATCCATGCAGACCGACAGCGGCGAAGAAATATCCAACCGCGAAGTAAAAAAGATAGTCAAAGAACACATCGAAGGCGAAAACAAGCGCAAGCCTCTGACCGATGACGTGCTGGCGGCTATCCTTAAAAAAGAAGGCTACATCGTTGCCCGCCGCACGGTAGCCAAATACAGGGAACAACTGAATATTCCCATTGCCCGCCTGCGAAAAGAAATATAAGCCCCCAAGAACATGCGTCTATTCTCCAACCTGATTTCCGGACTGTTCCACCCGTTGCTGATGGCAACCTACGGGATTGCACTGGTGCTGACCTGCACCTACCTGTCCGTCTATCCGCCGTCCGTCAAATGGGCTGTGCTGGGAGGCACTTTCCTGACCACCGCCTTTTTCCCCGCCGCCTTTATCCTGCTGCTGATAAAAAGCGGGGTGGCAAGCGATGTGGAGCTGACCCGCCGGAAGGAACGGTTGGCTCCCTATCTCATCCTCATTGTTTCGCTGGCGGTTTGTACCTATTATTTCCATAAGATGCAGATGCCGTTCTGGTTGCCCGCCGTTGTAACGGGGGCTTGCGGGGCATTGACTGCTGCGGCGTGTATCAACTTCTTTTGGAAAATCAGTGCCCACACCATCGGCATAGGCGGGCTGACGGGAGGCGTGATGGGCATCGCCCGCCTTTATCAGGCAAACCCTTATCAGGGGTTTATGCTGTTGTTCGTTATAGCGGGACTTGTCGCCGCCTCGCGCATCTACCTGCGGCGGCATACGCCGATGCAGACCTATTCGGGCTTTGCGCTGGGCTTTGCCTGTGTCTTCGGCTCCGTATCATTGAGTTATTTCATTTCTATTTATAATTGATAAAACAAGCAAGAAGTATGAATTTCCCCAACGAGTTAAAGTACACAAAGGATCATGAGTGGATCCGCGTTGAAGGCAGTGAGGCGTACATCGGCATCACCGACTATGCCCAAAATGAATTAGGTGAAATCGTCTATGTGGACATCACAACAGAAGGCGAAACCATTGCAAAGGAAGAAGCCTTCGGCACTATCGAAGCCGTAAAGACCGTGTCCGACCTCTTCATGCCCGTCGGCGGCAAAGTGTTGGAAATAAACGCCGACTTGGAAGATACCCCCGAACTCGTAAACGAAGACGCCTACGGCAAAGGCTGGCTGATAAAGATAGCCGTCACCGATGCCACCGAATTGGGCGGACTCCTGTCCGCCGCCGAATACGGACAGTTGATAGCCAAATAAGGAACAGCCACCGGCGCACATCCGTATGGAGCCTCTTGAATTGATTCACAAGTATTACCCTGAGGATTCGGAAGCCTGCCGCATCCTTGTGTCTCACAGCCGCAGCGTGGCGGATAAGGCATTGGAGCTGGCACGACGGCATCCGGAGATGAACTTTGACCTGCCGTTTATTGAAGAAGCGGCGATGCTGCACGACATCGGCGTGTTCCTTTGCGACGCGCCCGACATCGGTTGCCACGGGGAGGCTGGCTATATCTGCCACGGGTATCTGGGTGCGGATTTGGTGCGCGAGGCAGGCTATCCGCGTCATGCGCTGGTGTGCGAGCGGCATACAGGAACGGGCTTAAGCCTGCAAATGATAAGGGAACGGCATCTGCCCCTGCCCCTGCGGGACATGCGGCCTGTATCTTTGGAAGAACAACTGATATGCTTTGCCGACAAGTTCTTTAGCAAGGCACGGCTTGGCGAGGAGAAACCGATGTACAAAATTGTCAAGAGTCTTTCCCGCTACAGCGGAAGGGATGCTGTCGGACGCTTCGCGGCATGGTGCAACCTTTTTCTCTGACTTCTGACTTCCTTCTGTAACTAACTGATTTATGCAAGTCCCAAACCTTAGATTTGCCCCGTGCAAAAAAGCGATAATATAGCAGGATTAAAAACAATAAATTCAAAAAGAAAGGAAGCCGCATGATAAACCATAGTCCTGAACAGAGAAGACTTACGTCCTTATGCGGTATTATGCAGCTTTTCCCTGAAATAAAGACCTGTATAAGAAATCAACCGTAAGTTATTAAGATTCCTGGGATTATTTCAAGTTCCCTTCTTTTCCTTTTGGATTTCAAACACAAGGATATGAAAAAGTATATTACAGGCATTGACATCAGTAAGGAAAACCTTGACCTGTGTTTTGTTCAAAATGAAAAGATTCTCCAGGAAGAGGAAACGGCTAATACGACCGCTGCAGTCAGACAGGCCTTAAAAACCTTTTTGAAGGGAGCCGGTGCGGAAACCTC
>LBCX01000287.1 GCA_001657575.1 Bacteroidales bacterium Barb4 | reverse complement strand
CCCAAGAAAGTAATGACCTTGTCTTTGACCCCTTTCTTGTCCTGTATGGCAAGTATTTCAGGACTGAGAGGTTCTACGGCATTGTGGACGGTAGTTACTTTGGCAGGGTTTTGATGATACTTTTCAATAACCGTCTGCCGGGTCAGGTTGCTTACCGTAATGATATGGTCGGCATTGTCCATGCCGTTCTTTTCGATGCCGTACACATCGGGATTTACATTGCCGCGACTTCGGTCGTAGTCGGTGGCATGTACGTGTATGACGAGCGGCTTGCCGCTTACCGCCTTGGCATGAAGTCCCGCAGGATACGTCAGCCAGTCGTGGGCATGGATAACATCGAACTGTTCGGCACGGGCTACCACTCCGGCTACAATGGAATAGTTGTTTATTTCCTCCAAAAGGTTATCGGGGTAACGCCCTGAAAACTCAAAGCAGCCCAAGTCGTTCACATACCTGTAATTGAAATCGGCATACAGATGGTTTCTATAGTCGTAATACTGCTGCGGGTTGGTATTAAACGGTGCCAAGCGGTGGCTCACATACCCCATATCCACATCGCGCCATACAATCGGGACATTGCACATGCCCACTATACGGAGAAAGCTCTGGTCTTCATCGCCCCAAGGCTTCGGTATGCAAAATACAATCTCCATATCCGGTTGCATGGACATGCCCCGTGTCAGTCCGTAACTCGCCGTGCCCAAGCCTCCCAAAATATGCGGCGGAAATTCCCACCCGAACATCAATGCTTTCACAAGTCGATAGTTAATTGTTAATTATATGTATAGATTCTCAGTCGGCATTATACTTTTTCAGCAGTTCCACCACGCGCAGGATAGCCGAAACGCTCATGGCAAAGGAGATGGCTCCCCGTCCGGTAAACGGCGGATTGCCGTCGAACAGTTCCGAGATAGTGCCGATGCAGTGAAGCGACATTTCCTCTTCCATGCTTATCATCATGCGTTCCACGAAAGAAACGCCCCCTTTTCCGAACACACGGAGATAGGCTTCCAGATAGAAACCCAGCAGCCAGGGCCATGCCGCCCCCTGATGATAAGCCATGTCGCGGTCGTATGGCGGTCCTATATAATAAGGATGATAGCCCTCGCTTTTGGGACTTAGCGAACGCAGCCCTTTCGGTATCAGCAGCTCCTTCGTCACATAATCCAGCACGGAACGCTTTTGCATCCTCGTAAGCGGAGAATAAGGCAGAGCTACGGCAATAATCATATTCGGGCGTACACTCCAATCCACCCCCGCGCTTGATACGGAATCAAACAGATAGTTATACCCGTTCACAAAGATTTCAGGAAACGACTGCTCAACCGCCTTTATCACACGGTCAGCCTCTTCATGCGGCAAACCCTCCCTCAATTCGCGATAGAAACAAAGAGCATTGTACCAAAGAGCATTAAACTCCACAATATAACCGGAACGCTGAACGACCGGCTTGCCGTTAATCGTCGAGTTCATCCACGTAATAGCCCTGTCCCTCCCGTCGGCATACAGCAGTCCGTTCTCCTGCACCTGCATGTCCGGATGCTTCTGTGCCAGCAGATACTCAATCATTTCGCCGACAAAGTCCGCATAAAGCGTGCGAGCCTGTTCCAAGCCCGTATATTGCGCATATTGCTGAATTGCCCAAATCGCCCAAAGCATAATGTCCGGACGGTCAATCTCCGTAATCACCGCATCCTGCGTCCCCGTCTCCATAAAAGCCCGCACTGCCGGCATGGCAGTGTGCATGATTTTCTCAAACCGCACAGGGTCTTGAATGGAAAGCGTACTGCCGGGCAGAGAAACGAACAAATCCCGCGCACGCACCTTAAACCAGGGATAACCCGCCAGCAGATAAGCATCCGTCTCATTCGGGCGGAAATAAAACTGCTGCACCGAGTTTTTCAAGCTGTTAAAGAAGCTGTCGCGCGGCGTGCGCGATTCCACCTCCGTCCGGTAAATCTCTCCCAGCCGTGCCGTATCCACCGGCTCGTCTCCCGCACTGAAATAGACAGACTCACCCTTCTCGATAGCCACCTCAAAGTAGCCCGGCACGTAGAGGTCTTCATGGTGAACATACCCCCTCTCCTGCTCCTTCGGATAATCTATGCCGTGATACCAGTGCGGATCATACACAAACGTCGCTTTTTGGCTGAACTGCATGAACAGTTCGGGATAGCCCGGATACATGCGCGTCCTGATCCCGTTCTCAATCTCGGTATAGGAATGATCGACACCGTTGTTTTCATACGTCAGCTGCCGTGCATTGCGAAAGGCAAGGAACGGGCGGAAGCGCAGCGTAGTCGCCGAATGTGCCTCGTCCAGCGTATATTTAATCATAATCCTGTTCTCAAAGGAGCAGAAGGTCTTCTCTTTCGACAGAATCACCCCGCCGACGCGGTACATCGTGCGCGGTATGGTCTCCGACGTATATTCCCGCACATACTTGTGCCCGTTGGGACTGAAATGTTTCCCCTCGTACTTGTGCAGCCCCAGATTGAACTCCGCCTTATGCTGAATCACCGTCTCGTCAAACGAAGACAGCATCACATAGTTGTCCTCCCCCAGCGAAGGAATAGGCATGACAAGCAACCCGTGATATTTCCGTGTATTACAGCCGACCACCGTGGTATTGTGATACGCCCCCTTCCGGTTCGTGCGAAGCACTTCCCGCGTGAGCGACTCTTCCAGGTTGGTCATTAGATTCTTGTCGAATTTAAGGTACGTCATTGCGATATTCAGGATTAAATGATTGTGTATGAAAGAAACAGAATCCCCCTACAAAAATGCCCCAAAAATATACATTAATATATCATGCACAATCATTCCCCGACAAATTTGCAGAAGTTGCTCATGGTTGAAACAGAACCCCTAACAGGGTTTCAAACCCTGTTAGGGGTTTTTGTTTATTTCTTACTTTTGCCGCGTTTTTACAATAAACTCTATACAGATATGAAAACGAAAAAAGAAAACAACCAAGCTGCACAGGCAGCAACAGGAGACAAAGGGCAGGAAGCAAATGTTTCCCAACCGAAGAGGTACAGTAAATTGGGGGAATGGCTCCATGACCCTGACAGAAAGCCGGTGTTAAAAATAATTGACATGAAAGCGGTATTGAAATGAGGTATTATTTGGACACGAACATGCTTGTCTTTATCTTGTTAGATTCTGACAGTGACGATATAAGCCGCAAAGTGTACGATATATTATCCGATTATTCCAACATGTTTTATGCAAGTTCTGTGGCGGTCAATGAACTGATGTTGCTGTATAAAATAGGTAAGGTAGAACTGTCGGACTGTAAATCGGCGGAAGGTATTATTTCCAGAATAGGACAGTTTGGTATTGAAATAGTGTATTACAATCAATATCATTTGGCAAAATACGCAGCCTTGGAGTTGGCAGACGGTCATAAGGACATGAACGACCATGCGATTATTGCACAAGCCATAGCCGATAAGATACCGCTGGTTTCTTCCGATACAAAGTTTCACTGTTATACCGGGCAGGGATTGGATTTTGTATTTAACAGAAGATAGGAGTTGGGAGTAAGGAGTTGGGGATAAACGACTCCTAACCCCTAACCCCTAACAGGGTTTGAAACCCTGTTAGGGGTATGTTGCACAGATGCCCTGAAAGGGGCAAAAGATTTCAGCCCCACATGCAGCGAATGCGGAATGTGGGGTTACAGGA
>LBCX01000286.1 GCA_001657575.1 Bacteroidales bacterium Barb4 | reverse complement strand
CCGTGAACCGCAAACGGTCTTGCCGTCAATGCTGACCGCATTGCCGTCCGTTAACTCTGAAATGTCTTTTATCCATGACGGGAAGGCCTGCTCAAACTCGTCAGGATCCAACGCACTAAAAAACCGGTTAAAGGTGTCGTGAGAAGGGATACCGTTGGGCAATCGCAGATATTGCCTTAACCGGGATTCTTTTGACCTGCCATAATGTTCAATATCATTTCATGTCTCCGCACCACAAATGACCGCTGCAATCGTTGTAAAGACAATATCCTCCATCAAATTTTACTCCTGTCCACTCGCGGGTCTGTCAACTCTGTATAATAACTAATCGGTGTTTGTATAACTCTTTTTATTATACAAACAGGGGAGGATAATCTTTAGTATTTAAAATTTGTTTAACATGCGTTTGCCCTGAAGAATAAGCCCTTGCAGGAATATCACGGATCCGCCTGTAATATGTCTCAACCTCAGTGCAATGAACAGGTTTGCCTTTTGTCTGATATCCTGTGCAGGACATTGAAAACATTAGGCAAATTGCCCGACAGGAATCATTTAAGGGTAAAATATCTGACGGAACAGTGTCAGGAGATCCTGCTTGACGGCACGGAAAGACCCATAGAGCGTCCACAAGATGAAGACAAGCAAAATCATGCTATAAACTCATAACGTGAAAAACAACTGCTTTGTACGCCTCAAAAACGCATCCTGCGGCTTTCCAAGACCTGTGACGGCAGTGTTCACGATAAAAAAACAGCAGACAAACAGCCTTTGAGTTTACCTTCCGGCATTATCCTGCGGCAAGATACAGGATTCCCCCGGGCATAAGCCTAAAAATGTAACTGTAAAGATGCCTGCAAAGAAGCCCAAAGGCAAACCATTATCTGATGCACAAAAAGAAGAAAACAAGAAAATATCAGGTTTTCGTATTCCTGTCAAGCATGCCGTCTGCGGAGTCAAAAAATGTCGTATTGCCAAAGAGCGTTTCAGATGCCGCAAGTTTGGCTTTGACGATTTGGTCATGCTTGTTGCTTGCGGTCTGCATAATTTAGAATGTCATTGAAAATGTGTACTGTATAACTTTGTTCTATATAATGTCTATTATTTTCGCAAAATAAATACATTTGCGTCCCGATTGGCAGGATGAAAAACAACAGGATAAAGATAAAAGTGCATAAAGAGGGGACGGGTTTGCTGCTCATCCTGTTTTCTTCGTTCTTCATGGCAGACGTTATCTTGTATTATACGGCGGGATGCGGTGCAGTGTTTTATGGTGTGCTGTCGGTTACCGCTGTTTCGTTCCTGCTGACGCTTAACTTTTTCCGCAGCCCTTTTCGCCGTTTTCCGTTTGACTCCGAAGGCTTGGTAATAGCTTCGGCGGACGGGCGGATTGTTGCCATCGAGGAAGTGGATGAGAATGAAATCTTCCATGAAAAACGGCTGCAAGTGTCCGTGTTTATGTCGGTCTTTAATGTACATGCCAACTGGTTTCCGGTGAACGGAACCGTCAAGCATGTATCCCATAGCGACGGTCGTTTTATGGCGGCTTACCTGCCCAAGAGTAGTACGGACAATGAACGGTCGGCGGTGGTTATCACTACCCGCAATGGGGTGGATATACTTGTCCGCCAGATAGCCGGAGCGATGGCGCGGCGTATTGTCACTTATGCGAGGGAAGGGGAGCCGTGTCATGTGGACGAGCATCTGGGCTTCATCAAATTCGGGTCGCGCGTGGACGTTTACCTGCCGCTTGATGCGGAAATACTGGTGGAAATGGATCAGAAAGTGACCGGCAACCAAACTCCCATAGCCCGTCTTGCCCAATGAGCCTGCGAAAGCATATTCCCAACTGCATCACCTGCTTGAATATTGTATCCGGCTGTATTGCCATTGTCATGGCTTTGCAGGGAGAATTGCTGTATGCGGCAGGGTGGATTATTGCGGCGGCGGTGTTCGACTTCTTCGACGGGTTTGCCGCACGGCTGTTGAAAGCCTATTCGCCCATAGGGAAAGATTTGGATTCGCTGGCGGACATTGTCAGTTTCGGCGTGGCTCCGGGCATGGTGGTCTTCTGGCTGTTGAAAGAGGCGGCACCCGCTTTGCCCTTTGGTATAGTAAATGCGTACATTCCTTATGCAGCCTTTGTCATCCCTGCATTCTCAGGCTTGCGGTTAGCCAAATTCAACAATGACACGCGACAGAAGGACTCCTTTATAGGGCTTCCCGTTCCGGCACATGCCTTGTTTTGGGCATCGGCAGGCTGTTCGGCTTTGCCCGTCGTTCATCATGGCGAGGGCTTGTTTGCAGGTATCACAATTGCGGCGGCTGTTTGCACCTCTTTATTGTTAGTATCCGAAATACCCATGTTTTCGCTGAAAATAAAATCATTGCTTTGGAAAGGGAATGAACTTCGTTACGTACTGATACTTTGCGCCCTTGCGTTTGTTGTGCTTTGGGGCTTTTTAGGGATAGCGGGGACAATCCTGCTCTACGTAGTCTTGTCAATCATTCATAAACAACAGCAGACACTATGATACGCTTTTTCCTGATATTATTCGCCATGTTCCTCCTGTTAATGTTCCTAATGGGCTTCTCCATAGTCCGCACTTTCAGGAACATACTAAGCGGAAACACTAAGAAAACAAGTTCGCAGCAGCAGCACCGCCGTTCCGACAACCGGCAGCAGACCCATACCCGCCGTGAACCGGCACAACCTTCCCGCAAAAAGATATTTGCCAAAGACGACGGGGAATATGTGGACTATGAAGAGGTGAAAAAATGATAGTGCCATAGTTCTGAAAGAGCAATCGAATATTATAGGTTGCATTTTGTATCATTCTTTCAGAGCTTCCTTGATGGTGTCATTCTTAATCCCACATTCCGCTTCGCTGCATGTGAGGTTGAAATCTTACGTCCCTTTGGGACGACCGCGCATTCGCTGTCTCAGCCAGTCATTCCTTCACCCTCTCCCCCAATACCCTATGCAGGTTTTCCCCCATCAGATTTTTCGCGATGATAACCCCCTGCGGATCTATCAGAAAATTGTTGGGTGTGTTCCTAACGGCATATAGTCGGGCGATGTCGCTTTCCCACCCTTTCAAATTCGATACCTGAGTCCAAGTCAAACCGTCTTTTGCGATAGCATTCAACCAGTTCTTTCTCCCCGTCGGATAATCAAGGGAAATACTTATGATTTCAAAGTTTCTGTCTTTGAACGTTTGATAAGCATTGACCTAACAGACGTTTTCCTTGCGGCAGGGGAGACACCATGAAGCCCAGAAGTCAAGCAGGACATATTTCCCCCTGAATGTGGACAGACGCACCGGATGATTGTCCGGATCGTTCGATGTGAAGTCAGGAGTCACCGCACCGACAGCCGATAGTCTCTCTGCAAAAATCTTTGCATTCAAAGCTCTCCCGATGTCTGTGTCCTTTAACACATCCGGAAAGGCATCGAACAAAGGAGCGACCTCATACGATGATTAAATGAGACACTGCCTTATTCGTCGTGCTTGATATGCAGGATTTTCGATACGTTGGGGGCAGCGTTATACTCATCGTTACCCGCCTGAGAGGCGGTAATGGTTACATCGTCATCGTAATGCAAGCCGGTGTACGTGAGCTTTAACAGATACCCGTCAATAACAACGTTGATGTGATTGTCGGTAAACGTAACCGGCAAGCCGGAGGAAGCC
>LBCX01000285.1 GCA_001657575.1 Bacteroidales bacterium Barb4 | reverse complement strand
GAATTGTCATAGACATAAAGCCTGTCAACGACGGCGGCTACTTCACAACAATTGGCTATGGATTTTGAATAGCGGCTTATTATTTTGGAAATGGGAACATCGTGACCGCCTTCTATAACCCGCTGGGCTATGCGGGAGGCATTGATCGCAGGACTATCTGTTCCGATAAAGAATAAGCGGATGAAATATCCTGCCTGACGGGCTTTGTGTATAAAATCAAGTTTTTCTTTGGAAGAGAAGACCGTTTCAAATACCAGACTTTCTCCTTTTTCAATACACCCATACCTTGTTTGGGTTGCATACAAGGCGGCTTTCAGTATCGCCTCAGGCGAGTTCCAATCGCCGAATGTATCTCGAGCTATATTGTCGGGGTTGATATAAAGGCACCCCTCCGTCCATTCATGTTTTAATATTTTTCCTGTAACAGAGGTCTTCCCCGAACCGTTGGGACCGGCAATGATATACAGATTGGGTTTCATCGTTCCCTGTCCGCTTTGTTCTTTTCAACGGCAAGCCGTATTTCATTCCTCAATGCCTTGTTTGTTTCTTCCCTGCGCTTGCGGGCATCTTCTCCTACTTCCCGCATCAGCGTTTCCCATTGCGCATCGGTCGGTTCTTCGCCGGACATGAAACTGAATGTCATATCTACGGCAGGCTGTTGCTCTAAAATGGTTGCACTCATATCTATAATATATTGATTTGGGCGCAAAGGTAACATTTGCCAACTATTCAGTGCTGTTCACGCATCGTTTATATCGCTTCGCCGTCTCCGCCAATCACTCTGTCTTCCAAAGGCACGGGTTGAGGCTTGTCATGCCCGCCTGCAAGGTGTAATTTGTCCAGCACATATCGCCGAAGGACGATAAAGTCGTTGTCATTGCGGTCGCGTTCGCCTGTCAGCTTCACATCAACGATTTCACTGATTTTACCGGGGCGCGCCGTCATGATTACGATATGGTCGCTCATAAATATAGCCTCGTCCACGTCGTGCGTAACGAGCGCAATAGTCGTTCCGGTAGCCTCCCAGATTTTGCGGATTGTATTTTGCAAGTCAATGCGAGTGAAAGCGTCCAATGCACCCAAAGGTTCGTCCAACAGCAGGACTTTCGGCTCGTTAATCAATGCCCGTGCAATGGCGACACGCTGTGCCATCCCGCCGGAAATCTCATGTGGGTAGGCTTTTTCAAAGCCATTCAAGCCAATCATGTCGATGTATTTGGCTACATCGCCTTTCTTTTCCTTGTAAATGTTACGGGCTTTCAATCCCGTTGCAATGTTGTCTTCAACGGTTTTCCAAGGGAAAAGTGCCGCCTGCTGAAAAACATATCCACGCTCATGGCTCGGCTTCCCGACAGGTTTTCCCTCCATTTTCAGCGTTCCGCTTTGCGGGGAATCCAATCCGGCTATCAGTCGCAAAAGGGTAGTTTTGCCGCAACCGCTGGGCCCGATAAAAGAGATGAACTCGCCTTTCTCTATATCCAAATCTACATCTTGCAGAGCCACTGTCTGCCTGCCGGTCGTATCAAAATAGACACGGTTTATCTGCCGGATTTCAATAAATGATGATTGACCGTTGCTCATTTCAAGATCCCCCTTTGCCAGCGTAATATGTAATTTCGGCTCAATGTGAGAACGGCAAGAATGATGGAGAACGCCACCGCCATGATGATAATCGAGGCATAGACTTTATCATAAGCCGACCAGCCCTTTGCCCAATTGATGTACCAGCCAAGTCCCGCCTTTGCCCCGACCATTTCCGAGACAATTAAAGTCAGGAAAGAGAAGCCCGTGGCAGTGGAAACACCCGTAAAAATGTTGGGAACGGCATTGGGGACAGCAATCTTGAACAGCAGGAAGTTCTCCTTTGCCCCCAACGTTTTGGCAACCTCATAATATGCCTTTGGTGTGGACGTTATCCCTGACGAAACCATGAAAGCGACCGAAAACCACGAGGCTATCGCAATCAGAAACACGCCCGCCGTGAAACTGTCGGGAAAAAGCACGATGGCAATCGGAATCCAAGCCACCGCCGGAATGACCCCCGTAATCTTGATGACCGGAAAGAGCCAGTAATTCCATTGACGATACCAGCCGATCAGAACGCCCGTTACAAGTCCCAACGTAGTCCCCGTAATCAGCCCGACAAAAAACAGCTTCATGGAATAAGCCGTGCTGACGAGCAGCAAGACCCTTTCCCTGACCATCACCTTAATAATCTGTGCCGGACCGGGGAAGAACGGCAACGTAAGGATATTACTCTTTGTCGAAAGCAAATCCCATACCGCCAGTGTGATGCCTACGGCAAAAATAAACTGTGCCTGATGATACAGCTTCTTCCTGAGCGATGCGGAAAAAGCCGATGCCCCCCACAAAGCCAACAAGGCAACCGCCGCCGCACCCAGAAAGATTTGATACGGCAACGTATCCACCCCTTGCACATCGGGGACAAGCACGTCCACCGCCAATGCCATAAACACAGCCGCGACAGCCGCGATAAACCATCCCTTTGAGCGGGGTTTCCAATAAACAGGATCTTCAACAGCTGAGGTCATTTGTCCGGTGTTTTTTAGTGTTATTTAATGAGAGGGGGAGGCTTGATGTCCGGCGGGAACATCTGCCGCTATATCATAGTATAAATCATCCACAAACTTCTGCGCATCAGTAGCTGCGGGAATGAAGCCCGTCTTTTTCAATTCACTGACAAAGAAAAGCGCATCGCGCACCACCTGATGCTTGAGACCCGGCTCATGTGTGGCATGATATTTATAGCTTTTCAGCAGTCCCGCCACAAATTCGGGGTCATCGGAAGCAATATATCCCTTGTCGATGCAAATCTGCGCCGTCTCTTCCGGGTTCGCCGCAATCCATTCGCTTGCCTTGTGATATGCCCTTAAAAGAGCCTTGATACGCTCCGGATTTTCCCTGATTTGCTTGCCGGAAGCAAACAGGAAGCAACAGTATTTGCCTGCAAACAGCGGATCCGTCCCGATGTCGGTAATCACATGATAGCCTTGCTGTTCGGCAATCGTGGCAAAAGGATCCCACAAGGCAACCGCGTCCACTTCGCCCTTCTCGGCAACCGCCTTCAACTGATCCAGCGGATAAGGAAGCCACGTGACGCCGGTCATCGGGTCAATGCCTGCATTGCCAAGCACAATGGTCGTGACAGCCATCGGCGACCCGCCGATTTCATCCACCCCGATACGCTTTCCCGCCAAACCTGCCGCCGTCGTAATGTCCGAACCCGGAGGTGTCAGCAGCTTGATACACCCTTGGTGCATCCCGTCAATCAATTTAATATCCAAGCCCTCCGATACGGAAGGGAAAAACTGAAAATCACCGTTAGTCACCGGATATTTCCCCGAAGCCAAGCCCGCTTTGCTCGTCTCAAACGTCCCGCTTACAAGCGTAACATCAATCCCTTCTGCCGCGAAGAATCCCTTTTCCACCGCAATATAAGACGGTGCGGCGCAGGCACTCGCGCTCAATCCCTGAATCTCAACCTGACCCAGCGGAAACTCCTCACTCGCTCCCTGTATCTTGCTTCCCTGCCCGCTGCAACCGCTTAGGACAACAGCTGCCAGAACGGCTGCCGCATTTATTCCTTTCATATAGTTCATTGTTTTCTCTTTATTTAGAAACTGTTTAAAATTCAATTTTGATTCTGTTAAATACCTGGTTCCCGTAGAACT
>LBCX01000284.1 GCA_001657575.1 Bacteroidales bacterium Barb4 | reverse complement strand
CGAAATAGTATGGTATTCCTATTACAAAGCTGGAAAACAATATATGATCCCCGAGCATGGAGTTTGGTTACCACCAAGTATTGTAGCCCCATATGCATTTGTTAATAAACAAGATGTTAAGCACAATGGTTTTAAATTCGTAGATAATAAATGGTAGTTACAAAATAAAGACTAAATCTATTGAGATTTAGTCTTTAAATCTTTAGAATAACCATTTATTATTTGCTCTTCTCCCTTCACTTGCTTTGCTTTATAGTCATAATAGTAGTACTTCGTAGTATCTTTTTCTTTATATTCTATTAAATAATTCCTATATCCTGGTAAATTCCCAATTCTTTTTTTTAATTCAATTTTTTTAGGTTTTTTCTCAATGTTAACCAAATATGAGCGAACCTTACTTTCCGTATACTGAAATCTTATAATAATATTTAAAGAAAATATTATTACTAATAAAAACATAATAGTAACTATTACTTTTTTTAATTTCATTTAATCCCTCCCTATAACACACATAATAAATATTGTTATAGCCATTGTTGCCAATATATTTTTTAAAGTATTGATATCATTTAAAAATATATAATCTGAAAACGTTAAGATCAAAATAATAACAATAAAAAACAATACACTTAAAAATAACTCTTTTATCACATGAAAACCTCCTATTTGAAATTGTATAAATTTTTGCTTTATTCCAATTGCTTTATTGACGTTGAGCCTCGGAACCCTTAACAAACCCCAAAACTGTCGACTCGTCGGCCTAATAGCTCACGCTATGCCGACATTCGTCGCTACAGTTTAGTTAAGGGTTCTTCTCAACATCAATAAATTTTCTCGGCATAAATGCGTGTTAATATCTATATTTGTGTTCTAAAGCCAATATAAGCCATATCAGCGTCGCTAATAGTAAATAAGGTATCAAGTATCCTAAATGCCATAAAAATGCTACAAAACCTTCTGAGTGCTTTATTTGATATTCTAGACCTTTATACATGTGGTCAAATCCTAAAACATTGAATAAACCACCCATGAATGTAGCGACAACGCTAATCAATAAAACGGCAAATAGTGTCAACATCAACGCTGACTTAAAGTAAGTCGCCCATTTGTGAACACTTTCAATATTGTCATCGAGTATTTCTTGTTTATCCTCAATTCTCATCAAAGACCATTTGAATTGTTCCATTGTTTGCTTTGTACGAAGATTAGGTATTTTTTCATCAAATTTCTCATCGATTTTTTGTTTAATAAATTCGCTTAGATTATCATCTGTCTCAATATTTACTTTAATCTCATGCGTATTCGAGCGTTTTATCTGATCGGTCATTCGTGATATATATAGCTTGTCTTCATCACTCAAGTTCAAAGTCGTTTTCTCGTGATTGGACTCTAAGTTCTTTAGGACGTTTAATATTTTTTTCTGTATCTCTTGGTCTGTACTCACTTTCTCTTGGTTCGTATTCTGATAATTGTTGCTCGAATTCTCTCCGTTCATTTGCGATCGCAAACTCATTTTCTAATGCCCCCTTATCGAATTGTTCACCTAAATTTTTACCTCTCACTTTTTTATTTTCTTTCAAGTGTCTGTAAGTGATTGTTTTGTTTGTGACACGATCGATTGTGATGTCTAATTGGTTCAACTCTCTCTCAAGCTCCTCAAAATTTGTCGCTTGTGATTGTTCAATCGCGTCTCTAATTTCGTCTTTCCAAGAGCTTTTACCTTTTTCAATTAATCCTTTTTCGGCTTGAGTATATCGCATTGTTCCGTTGCGTTCAGTTACAGACAATCCATGTTCTCTACATACTTCATCATTTTTTTGTTTTACGAACTCTCTTTGTTTTTTATTGCTTTGATATTTTTTCCCAGTTTCTAAATCAATTGAATTAATCACAATATGATTGTGTACATGGTTTGTATCTGCGTGCGTATAGACGGCTACTTGATGATTAGGTGCAATCTTTTCTGCCAATTCTAAACCCAATTGATTACATTGCTCTGGCGTTACTTCGCCAGGCTTGAACGATTGAATCACTGTATGTGCTTGAACACCATTCTCTTTGCCATATAAAGCTCGTGTTTGCTTAAACGATGATTTTGCATAATCTATATCACAATTTAAGCCACTTTTTTCTTTTGCTCGCTTTTCTGCGTAATTGATTGCTCGACTTGCCGATTTGGTATTACCTAATTTAGTTGTTGCCATTGGTATCACGTCGTTTCTTTTTAGGTGCAAAAATTGCTTTTAAAATATGCAAAATCATAACGATGAATAAAAAAGCCATAAACCAAATATTATTAGTAAAATCGAAAAATATAGCTAAACCAATATAAGTAAGTGCCAATATACCGATAATAATATTAAAAGTTAGTCTCAATTTAGGCTTTGCCATATATCGTTCAACCTTTCACGTAATTCACTAATGTTACGTTCTAATGCTTCGTAGTTCGGTGCTTCATGTTGATGTTTATTACAATATTTAGCAATCTGATTGGCGTTTGCACCTAACTTACTTAAATCTCTAGCAATCGATTGTCGCGTTTCTTTATCAAATTTTGGTGCGACTAATCGACTGCCTTGTGCCTTTTTCTTTACGAAAGCAGGCACACTCATATTTAAAGTTTCCGCAGATTGCCTTAACTTTAAATATTCGGATTCGCTCACACGAAAACTAATTTGTTTTGGCTCCTTACGGTTGGGTTTACGGTTTCGCCCAACAGTTTCGTAGCTAGCCACAAATGTGTTTTGTTCGCTCATTTAATCCCACCACGCTTTCTTCGAAAGTAATGACTTAATATAAATCTAGCTTACAGGGTAAGCCAGATTTTATCAAGTCATTTAGTGGTTTGGCAAGCGTCGTATATTCTAGCCACTTCGTTCTGAATATACCGGCTTGCTGGGATTAATCCCAGACCCTTTATGTTTTTGCTTACGCAAAAAATGAGTGGCAAAATGCTAGCCACTCATAGTTCAAAACAAAATTCAAATTCAAAACCTATGCAACCAAAAATGTGGTTGCTAAACGTTCATAAATTTTATAATCACTTACGTGTATAAAATTTAATTCACTTCCAAAATCTAAATTCACGCTGCCAAAAATCAATCTGCTTTTGCAATTGTTTTTCGTTCGCTTTTAAAGTCAATTTCATTAATTCCGTCAAATCAACTAGAGATATTTCTTTAATTAATTGCTTATATTTATTCTTAGTACGTCTTTCCAATTTTCCCCATTCTTCTTCGTCATTCAACAACATAAAAACCATTGCTCTATCAGAAGTACGTTCGATAGTTTTCCAATCTGGTTGTAATATATGTAAATCATCAAAACAATCGTTCCAATAATCAACCATACCTCTTTTTAATTCAATTTCTACACGCCATAGATGTTCTGAAACGACTTCAATATCTGCATTATCCCTACGTTCCTGTTTTTTATTATAAATTCTAATAAACCTATCACTGTCACGAACACCAAAATATTTTGTTTCTGGTTTACCATTACGACCATAAAAAATAGTTTTCTTAACTGATTTATCAGTCATTGCATAATAATTACTTAAATCATCTTCAAAATCAAAAGCTAAATCTAATCTTGTAAAACCGTCATCTTCCATGTAGTCGATAACGTTTTGTTTTAACCAAAGCATTTCTTCATGCGTAAGTTTATTTGGATTAAATTCAACACGCATATTACGTCTATCCCA
>LBCX01000043.1 GCA_001657575.1 Bacteroidales bacterium Barb4 | reverse complement strand
AGCGGAATGTGGGGTATAGACGGGTACATACAAACAAAGCCCTGAAAGGGCGATACAAATACAGGTAATGGTTTACAATGCAAATTATTCGGTCATCCTTTCAGGATTTCATCGGGTCGCCCGTTCCATTAACCCCACATTCCGCTACGCTGCATGTGGGGCTGAAATCTCTTGCCCTTTCAGGGCTTCTGCGCCGAAGCGCATAAAAAAAGGCACCACAGTTCTACGGGAACTATGGTGCCTTTTGCTCAAAAATCGGTTTGAACGGCGGCAAAGGTGCAGTCTATAATCAATTCCCGCAAGCAAGGGCGGCGTTTTTTCAGGGGTGCAAGTATATAAGGGTAACTTTTTGCACAAAGACAGAGAGTTTACGGCACGAAGCCCCGAAGGGGCGGGGGTATGATGCAAGCTAATTTGCATCATATACTTTTTAGTTGAAATAATTGGTTGCAACTGCCGCTATCCGAAAATAAATCATTTAATTTGCGCCCTTTATTAATCAGGAATGGATATCCCCTCTTTATAAATGAACTGAATATGAGCGACACTCTGGACACGATTTTGCCGGAAAACAACGACAAACAGGAAGAGGCAACAACTATCGCTGCTGCTCCCGCAGCGGACGAGACGGAAAAAGGTATTGATAAACTATCCAAAGAAGAAATTCTTGCCAAGCTGACCGGATTGGTGGAAGCATCCGCAGATACGGTGCGTGGTGAAGTGGACGCATTGAAAGCCGCTTTCTACAAGATTCACCACAGCGAAGCGGAAGAACTCAAGAAAGCCGCAACGGAAGAGGGAGGGGGTGAAGAAAACAAGGAAGAAGACAAGCTGGAAGCAAGGCTGAAAGAGTTGCTGGCAGCCTACAAAGCCAAACGTGCTGCCGCCCATGCGGAAGAGGAACAGATAAGACAAGCCAATTACGCCCTCAAACTGCAACTGATTGAACGCTTGAAATCCCTTGCGGAAAGTCAGGAGGACTTCAATAAACTGTACAATGAGTTCAAGGACATACAGCAACGCTGGAAGGAAATAAAGCAGGTGCCGCAGGAATACGTGAACGACCTTTGGCGCGACTATCAGCTGAACAGCGAGAAGTTCTACGACATCATCAAGATAAACAACGATTTCCGCGATTACGACTTCAAGAAGAATCTGGAAACAAAGACCCTCCTCTGCGAAACGGTTGAAAAGCTGGGCAGTGAGCCGGACATCATCTCTTCTTTCCATCAGTTGCAGAAACTGCATCAGCAATGGCGCGAATTGGGTCCCGTAGCCAGGGAGTTCCGCGAAGAGATATGGGCGCGCTTCAAAGAGGCTTCCACTGTTGTCAACAAACGCTATCAGGATCATTTTGAATTGCTCAAGGGAAAGGAAGAGGAGAACCTGAATGAAAAAACAGCTCTCTGCGAAGTTTTGGAAGCCATTGATCTGACCTTGTTGAAGACGTTCAAGGACTGGGAAGAAAAGACCAAAGAAGTCATTGCCTTGCAGGCACAATGGAAAGCCATAGGCTTCGCATCAAGGAAAGCCAACGGGAAAATATTCGAGCGTTTCCGTGCCGTATGCGACAACTTCTTTGACCGGAAAAGCGAGTTCTCCCATACCCTTAAAGAGCAGATGGGGAAAAACCTCGAACTGAAAAAAGCCTTGTGCGAACAAGCCGAAGCCCTGAAAGACAGCACCGATTGGAAAACTTCCGCCGACAAGTTGATCAACCTCCAAAAGGAATGGAAGAAGATAGGGACGGTAGGTCGCCGGCAGTCGGACGTCGTATGGGAGCGTTTCATTGCCGCCTGCGACTATTTCTTTGAACAGAAAAACCTCAACCAGTCCTCGCAAAAGGAAACGGAACATGCCAACCTCGCCGCAAAGCGGGAACTGATTGATAAAATCAACAAACTCGAAGAGGACACCTCCGGTCAGACCCTTTCCCTGTTGCGGGCGTATATGAACGAGTGGAACAATACGGGCTTTGTCCCCTTTCGGGAAAAAGACAAGATCTATAAGGAATACCGCGAAGCGGCAGACAAGCAGTTTGACCGCCTGAAAGTGGACAAGAACGACCGCCGTATGCAGTCCTATCGCGACCGTGTGAGTGATTTGAGCAGTGGCGACGGCAAGGGCAAAATCTATAACGAACGCGAACGCATGATGCGCCTCTACGAACGCATGAAGGGCGAACTCCAGACCTACGAAAACAACATCGGCTTCCTCAGTATCTCCTCCAAAAGCGGCAACAGCCTGCTCAAGGATATGGAACACAAGATGGAAAAGATTAGGGAAGAGATGGAAGTAATTGTCAAGAAGATAAAACTGATAGACGAAACCATCTGAACGGCACGCGCACGTGCATGAAGTTACATCTCTTCAATCCGGGATATGAGGCAGGGGTATCGGCAGGGGCAACTGGCTATACCCCTGCTGCCAATATACAGTGTATGCGGCGGGAATTGGCATGGTTGCCCGTTTGGTATGGAAATCCGGCTGACCATGTACTGATCGAAGGGGATGAAGAAACTGACATCCGCCGCTTCCTCCCCGATTTACCCGCCGACTTTCCTCCTCTCGCAACGCCAATCAACCGCAAACTACTGACCGAACACAGCCTTCCCGAATTGACCGCTGCCCCTTGGGGACTCTCCCCGCAAAGCCTCCGCCTTTTCGACAACCTGAAACGGCAGACCCACGCTGACATCCGTATCCCGCCCTGGAAAGACGCATACGCCCGCCTGACACATCGGCAGACAGCCGCCGAATGCCTCGCCATACTTAACCCCCGCCTCTCCGCTTTCAATGCTCAAGCCACCGACTTGTCGGAGGTCAAGCGTTACATAGCCGCTTCCCGCCCGCCTTTTGTACTGAAAACACCCTACTCTTCCTCCGGTCGCGGTCTGCTGTGGATACACGGCAATCGCCTGACAGAAAAAGAAACAGCGTGGGTACGCGGTGCCATTGAAAAGCAAGGGGCTGTTTGTATCGAACGTGGTTTGGAGAAAATAAAAGACTTTGCCATGGAGTTCTTCATGGATGAACAGGGCAATGCCGTCTTTCAGGGCTTCTCCCTCTTTGAAACCGCCGGCAAAGGCGCATACAGCGGCAATCGGCTGGAACGGCAGGAATCACTGTGCCGCGAACTGACCGACCTCGCCGGCGACAGTCTCCAAGACGTGCAGACTGCCGTCGGCAATGTCCTGCAAAAGGTCTATGGCGGCATCTACACTGGATACATCGGCATAGATATGATGATGTATCGTGAAGACAACGGCAATGCTGCCGTCCACCCGTGCGTGGAAATCAATATGCGCTATACAATGGGGATGGTTGCCGTCCGCCTCTTCGAGCGGTTTATGGATGCCAATGCCGGCGGCAGCTTCCAAACGACCTGCTCCGTCACAGCCTTTGCCGACCATTGCGCCATGCAGGAAATGTATCCCCGCCAGTGGACGGACGGCAGACTGTCAAAAGGCTACCTGCCCCTCTGCCCCGTCCGTCCGGATACGCACTATCGTTCCTACATCCTGTCAGGCGGGCAGCTGTACGGCTGACAGGGGAAGTCAAATTAATAATCAGCCCTACACGATTATATGAAGTTATCCTCTATATTTGCGGCTTAAATGCGCAGAGTATGGGAGCCAAACAATTAGTGCTGTTCATTGCCTTCACTTTCAGTTTGTCGGGCATGGCGGGAAACAGTTATTATGTGAAACCGACCGGAAGCGATGCCAAGTCCGGTGTTTCATGGGATGAAGCCTTCCGGTCTGTCAATGCAGCCTTAGCCAAAGCCGATGACGGGGATACGATTTGTTTAGCCGGGGGCGAGTATGAGGCTGTCGGCGGTGCTTATCAGATAACAAAAGACCTTACCCTTATCGGCGGCTATCAGCCGGATGCGTATGAACGGAGTAAACCCACTGTCTTGCGCGGTGAGAAAAACGGGAACAGCCGTGTTCTTATTATCCACGGAACGCTTTTCAAACCCATTCATGTCGTCCTTCAAAATCTGACCGTTACCGGAGGATATGCCGGCAATGACGGTACAATCCACAGCAACGGAATACTTGTTATTGCTAATTGCGGCGGAGGGATATACAATCGTTATGCAAATACGGAAATACGGGGGGGCAGGATTCTGTATAATGTGACTGCCGAAGGGAACAACGCCGGCTATGGTGGCGGGATCTATCACAGCGAAGGCTCTCTTACGCTGGCGGGAGGAACGGAGATAAGCGGCAATATTGCCAACGGCAAAGGGGGCGGGATTTTTAACAACGGCGGAACGGTGGCGGTAAATGCCGGAACCGTCATTAAGGAAAATATAGCCACTACCGGTCTTGGAGAAGGCTACGGGGGTGGAATAGCGAATAATACCGGCACATTGACTCTTTCGAACGGGGTTGTTATAGAAGGGAATGAAGCGATTCATAATACCAACAACAAGAGTACAGGCTATGGCGGCGGGATATACAGTGACGGAAAGGATGCTTCCATTCTGTTGTCGGGGAACGTTCTTATCAAAAACAATAAAGCTACAACCGGCACCGGTAAAGGCATAGAAAACGGTGTTTTTCCGGACATGACCAGTACCGTTTCTATCTTTGCGGGTGAGGGCATTTTTTTTGCCGAGCAGAATGCCGACGGATCTTACGAGGTGGAGGTTATAATGGAAGAGGACTTCCGTTTAGACCTAACAGTGGACGAGAAATATCGCAATACCGAACCGATTGCTGTTGCCTCTAATGGTAGCAGGGTGATTATAAATAAAAAAGCCGGTGATGGTCAATATACGCTGCATCTGCCCCATTTGACGGAAGACGTTACCGTTGACCTGTCCTTGAATTATATCGTAGCCCTGCCTTCAGGCGTTGAACATGCCGGTATTGACCCCGCACCCGGAAATTATACGGTTCCTATCGGCGGCAGGTTTGAATTTGCCGTGACAGCGGACGAAGAATACCGCAATACCTTGCTGACAGTGTTTCTATCCAGTGGCGATACGCTGGACATCAATAGCGAAAATGAGGGCAAATACGTGGTTTCACTGGTTGATATAACGGAAAACATAACTATTGATTCCATGAAATTCCGTTGTATGGTAACTTTTGACATTGACTCTGAATATACTGTTATTGAATCCGTACCCGAAAAGAGCCTAATCGCTCTCCATGATGATCTGGAGTTCTTCGTAAAGGTGAGTGAGATGCATCTCCATTCCAAACTGCTTGTTTTTGCCAACGGAAAGCCCTTGACTTTTTTCCCGACTGCCATGGACGGACGGTATTATATATTAATGACGGACATCACGGGAAATACAGTCGTCAAGACAAAAATCGGTTACCCTATAACTTTTCCTGCTGCCGACAAACATGTTAGCATTACGGGGGACTCCATTGTCACACCTCACGAAGATTTCGCTTTCACGGCTACAGTGGATAATGGGTATCGCAATGCCAAACCGGTGTTTTTTGCCAACGGTGATACATTGAAGCCGGACTTCTCCGATGCAGAAGCCGGACGGTATGATATGACTTTGCCGAATGTCAGCGGACCGGTTACCATTGAAATGATACTGAATTATACCCTGACTTTTGATACCGTTACCGTTGAACATGTTCTTTTGGAATCCATATTTGGGGATGTTGCGGTTACAGCCGACAGCTATTTTAATTTTATCGTGATCGTGGAAGAAGAATACCGCAATGCCCTGCTGAGTGTTCATGCCAACGAAGCATCTTTGATACCTACCCTTGAAAATGAAAGCGGTCCCGCCCGGTATAGAGTAACTGTGCCGAATATCAGGAAAGACACCCGCATCGAGCTGTCTTTATCCTATCATACGGCAACCCTCCTGCAAACGGACGGCATCACAACAGACGTTCAGCCCGGAAAGTATATCGTTTCTCCTGTGGGGGATTTTGATTTCACCTTTACGCTGGATGAAGGCTATAACCATACAGAACCGATCGTGATTGCCAACGGAAAGGTTGTGACACCTGAGCGCAAGAATGACGGCAGCTATAAAGCCTCCCTGTCCGCCATCACGGAAGATAAAACGATCATGGTAAGGGCTAACGCTATCAATTCCCTTCTCAAGGTCAATTTTACTCTGCCAAAGAATGTAAATGTTCATTACATAGGCTATCGTTTTTCCGACAGCCAATCCCTCGTTTTTGTCAAGGAAGACAGTGCCCGTTTCTCCATAGAGACAAGTGACAACCTCAAACCGGAAGTTCTTGTAAACGGTAAATCGCATCCTCTGACCTTGACTGCCGGCAAGTATGAACTGTTCCTGCAAAGCATCTCGGAAGATACCGACATAAAAATACGGACAGAGAATACGGGAGTTGCTCTCTTGCCCGAAAATGCGGTAAAGGTTTACAGCCGAAACGGCTTTTTGGTTGTCGAATCACCCGTAGAAGTACCTGTAACAGTCTATGCCTTTACGGGACAGATAAAGATACAGTGCAAAGTTGCCGGAACAGAAAGCATTGCCCTGCCGAAGGGACTGTATCTTGTAAAAGCCGGAACAGAAACACGGAAGATAACGGTTAATGATTAACATTAAAAACATGGGTAGAGTAATAGTTATTGGTGCAGGGGGTGTGAGTACGGTTGCCGTCAAGAAGATGGCGATGAATGCGGATGTATTTACCGATATAATGGTTGCCACGCGGACGAAAGGCAAAGCTGACCGGATTGCCTCGGAAATCAAGAACATGAAAGTGGAAACGGCACAGGTGAATGCAGACCATGCGGACGAGCTGGTTGCGCTGTTCAATGCCTATAAGCCGGACTTGGTGGTTAATTTGGCTCTTCCTTATCAGGACTTGTCAATTATGGATGCCTGTCTGGAATATGGCGTAAGCTATCTGGACACGGCAAACTATGAACCCTTGGACGAGGCGAAATACGCATACGGTTGGCAGTGGGCATACAAAGACCGCTTTGAGAAGGCGGGGTTGACAGCTATACTCGGTTGCGGTTTTGACCCGGGCGTAACGGGTGTTTTCACCGCCCATGCCGCCAAGCATCATTTCGATGAGATGCACGAGCTGGATATAGTGGATTGCAATGCCGGTGACCATCACAAAGCTTTTGCCACCAACTTCAATCCCGAAATCAACATCCGCGAGATTACCCAGCGGGGCAAATACTTTGAAAACGGCGAGTGGAAGGAAACCGACCCGCTGTCGGTGCATCAGCCGGTGAACTATCCCAACGTCGGTGCGCGTGAATCCTACCTCATGTACCACGAAGAGTTGGAAAGCCTTGTCAAGAACTTCCCGACCCTCCGACGTGCCCGCTTCTGGATGACTTTCGGGCAGGAATACCTTACCCACCTGCGCGTGATACAGAACATCGGCATGGCAAGCATCAAGCCTGTCCTGTACAACGGCATGGAAATCGTCCCCATCCAATTCCTCAAAGCCGTATTGCCGGATCCGGGCAGCTTGGGCGAGAACTATACGGGCGAAACCTCCATCGGTTGCCGTATCCGCGGCATCAAGAACAATCAGCCGGCAACTTACTACATCTATAACAATGCCAGCCACCGTGCCGCCTACGAAGAGACGGGAGCGCAGGCGGTCAGCTATACCACCGGCGTACCCGCCATGATTGGTGCCAAACTCTTTTTGCAAGGCATCTGGAAGAAGTCGGGCGTATGGAATACGGAAGAGTTCAACCCCGACCCGTTTATGAAAGAACTGAATGAGCAGGGCTTGCCTTGGCACGAACAATTCAATATTGATTTGGAGTTATAAATGGCAAATGTCTATGGGATATTACGCCTGACCACCCGAATTAAGAGCAGAAGGCTCAAACTGTTCGGTATATGGCTTTTTCATGTACTTGGAAAGCGATATTCAGGCATATTCCTTGACCCTGTGTTCGCCTGTAACTTCCGTTGCAAGATGTGCTATTTCAGTGATGCGGAGAAGCGCAAAACGTATCGGGGCACGCTGAGTTATGAAGACATTGAATTAATCGCCGCAGCTTTGTTTCACAGGGCTTTGAAGTTGCAAATCGGATGCGGCGCAGAGCCTGCCTTACACAAAGATCTGACACGAATTATCGCTTTGGGCAAACACTATAAAGTTCCGTACATCTCACTGACAACAAACGGCAGTCTGCTGACAAAGGAGCAACTGAAAGAGATGGTCGCCGCCGGTCTTGACGAAATCACCATTTCCGCTCACGGGCTTACTAAAGAGACCTACGAATCGCTTATGACAAACGGGAACTTCAACCGATTTAAGGAGTCTCTCGGCATCATTTCCGACATAAAAAAGCAATACAGCCTTTTTCGGGTACGCATTAACTATACGATAAACAAGGACAATCTGGACGAGCTGAAATACTTTTGGGATATAATCGGCGATGATATAAATGTATTGCAACTTCGCCCTATCCAAAAGATAGGGGAAAGCGAATACACCGACTTCGACTTGTCTGATATTTACACTAAATACGATACCGTGCTGACCCCCTTAATTGAAGCCTGCCGCCGCAAAAACATCACTTGCATCGTGCCGGAAAAAGAAAACATCGCCGCCTTGGAAAACAACGAAGAAGCCGACCAAAGCATTGTGGAAGCCACCTATTGCTACGTTTCTCCCCGCGGATGCTGGAAAGACGGCTTTGATTATAAAACTGATACATTTGAATCCTTTTCAAAAAGGGAACATCTCGGCAGGCAATTACTCTGTAACGTATTCGGAAGAAATCAACCGGAAAAAGCAAGCGTAACGCGCAAAATGAATTACAACATCAAATGACCGATACTACGCAGAAGTCCTGTAAGGACAGAAGATTTCAGCCCCACATGTAGCGAAGCGGAATGTGGGGTTAAGGGCAACGCCGTCAGGAAAGTCCTGCAAGGACGACCGAATAATTCGTATCGTTCTTTCAGAACTTTATTAGTCTATATTTACCAAACCCAACGTGCCGCTTCGCTTTACGTTGGGCTGAAATCTCCAGTCCCTGCGGGACTTCTGCGTAACATCAACTAAGCCAAATGAATTACAACATCAAATAACAAACTATATAAACCTTGCTAAGTATAATTAAAAAAACAAGAGAAAATGAAGACAGAAGACAAAGCCGCAGGAACGGAGCGCGAAGGCATGCCGGCAGTAAACGCGGACAAACTGAAAGCCCTTCGCGCCGCAACGGACAAAATTGAGAAGACCTACGGAAAAGGTGCCATCATGAAGATGGGCGACGAGAGTGTAGAGGAAATAGAAGTCATCCCCAGCGGTTCCATCGGATTGGATGCTGCCTTGGGCGTGAAAGGCTATCCGCGCGGACGTGTGATTGAGATTTACGGGCCGGAGTCGTCCGGCAAGACCACCCTCGCTATCCATGCCATTGCCGAAGCCCAGAAAGCCGGCGGTATAGCCGCTTTTATTGATGCGGAACATGCGTTTGACCGCTTCTATGCCGAAAAGCTGGGCGTGGATGTTGACAATCTGTGGATTTCACAGCCCGACAACGGCGAGCAGGCGTTGGAAATTACCGAACAGCTCATCCGCTCGTCGGCAGTGGATATTGTCGTGATCGACTCCGTTGCCGCCCTTACCCCCAAAGCCGAACTGGAAGGCGACATGGGCGACAGCAAGATGGGCTTGCAAGCCCGCCTGATGTCGCAGGCTCTCCGCAAACTGACGGCTGCCATCAACAAGACCAACACCACCTGCATCTTCATCAACCAGTTGCGCGACAAGCTCGGTGTCATGTTCGGCAATCCTGAAACGACGACGGGCGGTAACGCCTTGAAGTTCTACGCCTCCATCCGGCTTGACATCCGCCGCATCAGTCAGCTGAAAGACGGCGACGAGGTGAAAGGTAATCAAGTCCGCGTGAAAGTGGTGAAAAACAAAGTAGCCCCCCCTTTCCGCAAAGCCGAGTTTGACATCATGTTTGGCGAAGGCATCTCCCGCTCAGGCGAAATCATCGACTTGGGGTCGGAACTGAACATCATCAAAAAAAGCGGCTCATGGTACAGCTACAAGGAAGCCAAGCTGGGGCAGGGGCGCGATGCCGCCAAGCAATGCGTCAGCGACAATCCCGAACTGGCAGACGAATTGGCGTCTTTAATCTTGACAACGTTGCAGAAATAAATCTCTTTCTAATCTATTAATCAAGCTGTTAAATGGGCGGATGGAAGGCTTCTGCCGTTGGGCGGAAAGCCTCCGCCGTTGGACAGAAAGTCTCCGCCGTTGGGCGGAAAGTCTCCGCCGTTGGGCAGAAGAACTCCGCCGTTGGACGGAAAGTCTTCGCCGTCGGGCAGAAGGTTTCCGTCGTTGGGCAGAGGCTGTAAATCGAGATAATCCATGACAAATAAAGACAAATACCGCACTCTCTGTCAAACTGAACCGTCCATCCCTCTTTTCTCGCGCGATTGGTGGCTGGATGCCGTCTGCGGCGGTGAAAACGGGTGGGACGTTTTGCTTGTTGAAGAGGATGGGCGGGTGGCGGCGGCTTTGCCGCTTTATATTCCGTACAAAGGGGTGGTGGCTATGCCGCTATATACGCAGACGATGGGACCGTGGTTTGCCCCTGCGTCGGAGGCTACCAAATACGCGACCGAGCTGGGCAGGCGGCAGGCGTTTTGCAAAACCTTTATCAAGACGTTGCAAAACGATTACCCCCACTTTCTGCAAAACTTTCACTACGGAATTACCGACTGGCTGCCCTTCTATTGGGAGGGATACCAGCAAACAACGCGCTACACCTATCTGTTTCAGGATCTTTCCAACCTCGACGCTGTTTGGAAGGGGATGAGCCAGCACACCCGCCGCAACATCACGAGAGCCAAAGAAAAATACGCCATTACCGTAAAAAAAGGTATATCGGCGGCAGAACTTGTCAAGGTATGCGCCAAAACATTTGCACGGCAGGGCGTGCCTTTCCGTGCAACATACGCCAGACTGTTGGAGCAGCTGGTTGTCCTCTGTCGCAATCGCGGACAGGGTGATGTATGGGGCGGATATGACCAAGAGGGACATCTTTGTGCCGCCGTCTTCGTTGTCTGGCAGGAAAGTTCCGCCTATTACCTTGCAGGCGGGGGCGACCCGCTGTATCGGGATTCTAGCGCACACAGCTTCGCTATGTGGGAAGCCATCTGCCATGTTTCCCTATCCGGCAAGAGCCGGCAATTTGACTTTGAAGGCTCCATGCTGCCCGGTGTGGAGCGTTTCTTTCGCGAGTTCGGTGCCACGCAAATGCCTTACTTCACTGTCAGCAAAGGAGAACTCAGCCTGTTGCGCAGGGTTTGGTATAAATTGAACAGGCTGGTGTGAACGGCGAAGTTTTGCGCTATCTCATTCGCTTCCTGTTGGGGGAAGATGCGCCGGAATTGGCGGTGTCGGCGGTCGGTTACACAGCTGTCCCCACAGACTTCCCCCGCTATAAAGTGGTTATCCTGCCATCCGGCTTTTTCGGGGAAGGTGTCTATGGAACTGCTTCTTCCCTGCCTTCGCTTCCCCTGCGGGAAATTGAAGGCATTCCCCTGCTGTTTGGCACGCCTGAGACGGAAACTACCGGCACAACCTTGCTGGTTCATGCCGACATCATCGCCTCCGCCTGTTTCCTTGCCTCCCGCTATGAGGAGCTGGTGCGCAAAGGGGTGCGGGACGAGCACGGGCGTTTTCCCGGCAGGGAATCCCTCTCTGCCCGTGCCGGCTTTCTGCACCGTCCGGTGGTGGATGAGTATGGCTGTTTGCTCCGCCGTTGGTTGCGGCAGGCAGGCGTTCCATTGCCGGAAGAGAAGCGGGGGATTCGCAAGATTTACCTCACGCATGATGTGGATGCTCCCTTTTTGTATCGTTCTTGGAAAGGCTTTGTCCGCTCCCTGCTGGACAAGCGGGGGATAGCGACTTCGCTGAAAGGAAAGTTTGGTGTGCCGAAAAGCGATCCGTACTACACTTTTCCTGACATCTTCCGGCAGGACGAGCATTTGCGGGAGCTTGTCGGCGACAACCGTTGCCGCTCTATTTATTTTTTCATTGCAGGGGGAAATACGAAAGAGGACAAGCCGCATTACAGTCTCCGCAACAGCGACATACAGCAACTCCTCCGCCAAATCCCCACCCGTCAGGCTCTGCTCGGACTGCACGCCAGCTATGAAGCCGGTCTTAACCCTGCCCTTATTGTCAAAGAGAAAAAGGCATTGGAAAAAGCCATTGGTGGCAGCAAGATACACCTCAACCGCCACCACTTCCTCGCCTGCCGTGAACCGGAAGATGCCGATATGCTTGAAAAGGCAGGAATAACCGATGATTTCACACTTGGATATGCCGACGTCGCCGGCTTCCGTCTGGGCACTTCCCGCCCCGTGCGCCGCATCAATCCCGCCAACTGCCGCCTTTCCTCCCTTGTGCTTCACCCCTTGCTCATTATGGATTGCACCTTGGACGATAGCAAGTACATGAATCTTCCCTTCGAGGAGGCGGAACGCTATTGCCTTGATTTGCTCGAACAAGTGCGGCAGGCAGGCGGCGAGGTTTCCCTCCTGTGGCACAACAACTCTTTCACGCCTGCGCCGGGCAACTACTCCCCCCGCCTGTACAGCTCCCTGCTGGATAATCTGAGCGAACCCCATATTCATACCGATTCCAAATGTAATGAATAAGGCATCCGCAGGGGAATGCTTCCGTAAAATCGTCAGAGCAAATACGATATAAACTCACTAACCGACTTTTCATAAAAAAGCACAAAGAATATCCGGTTGCCAAACAGTGACTTTCTGAGCCGGATACGGAGCGTAACAGATTAAATTATAGATGCTTTTTTAGTAACTGCCTGTACTCTAAAGAAAGCGGCACAGCTCCAAAAACCACCCCCTTTTTCTCTTGTTTTTTCTTCTACTTTTGTCTCCCGAAAACAAGATCAGTAAAAGTCGGAAATATAGAATATGCAAAGCGACTACAAGGAAATTTGGAACAAATGTTTGGCAATTATTAAGGATACCGTGTCGGAAGTTGCATTCAATACTTGGTTCATGCCAATCCTCCCCCTGTCTTACGAAGATAACAAGTTCACTATTCAAGTGCCCAGCCAATTTTTCTTTGAATACTTGGAGGCTAACTATATTGATGTGTTGAAAGTAGCCATGCACCGCGTCATCGGGCAGGGTATCGTTTTGAATTACCGCGTGACGGTCACCAACGGCGCAACCGTCGATTATCAGACCGACAATGCCGGCACAGCCGTTCGCCCCAACCCCAAAAAGGATGCCGCCAAAGCCTCCACTCCCTTTACACAGGTTGTTCAACAGGACTGGGATCCGCAGTTGAATCCCAAATACAACTTCGACAACTTCTTTGAAGGGAAAAGCAACCGTTTGGGACGTTCCGCCGCCGAAGAAGTCGCCAAGAACCCCGCCAAAACCGCCTTTAACCCTCTTTTCCTCTACGGTCCTTCCGGCGTAGGCAAAACCCACCTTTGCTATGCCATCGGAGGGCGTATCCGCGAGTTGTACCCCGAAAAGAAAGTGCTGTACGTCTCTTCCCACCTTTTCCGTGTTCAGTTTACAGAGGCAACGCGCAAGAATACGACAAACGACTTCATCAATTTCTACCAAAACGTCGACGTCTTGCTGTTGGACGACATTCAGGAATTGATCGGCATGGAGAAAACGCAAAACACCTTCTTCCATATCTTTAATCACCTGCATCAACTCGGCAAGCAGCTTGTGTTGACTTCGGACAAAGCACCGGTGGACTTGTTCGGAATCGAAGAACGTCTCATTACCCGCATGAAATGGGGACTGACCGCCGAATTGAAGCGTCCCGATTTGGAACTGCGCCGAAAGATTGTACGAAATAAGATTGACCGCGACGGGCTTGTTATTCCGGATGATGTCTTCGAGTTCATTGTTGGAAATGTGACCGACAATGTGCGCGACATAGAAGGTGTCCTTGTTTCCCTGATGGCCCATTCCGTAGTCAACAACAAAGAGATTAACCTGCCGCTCGCCAAACGGGTCATAACTCAAACCGTCCGTGTGGAAAAAAAGAAACTATCCGTTGATAAGATACAGAAAGTGGTTTGCAAATACTTCGACTTGGAAGAGTACCTGATACAAACTCCCTCCCGCAAACGGGAAATCGTGCAAGCCCGCCATATAGCCATGTACCTGTCCAAAAAATACACCGACAACTCCTTCTCCTACATTGGAACCGTCATCGGGAAAAAAGACCATTCTACCGTACTGCACGCCTGCCAAACCGTCAAAAACCAGATGGAAGCCGACAAAACCATCCGCACCTCCGTTGAACAGATAGAGGCGTTATTGAACAGTTGACAACGCACATAAGCAACCGCACAGAAAATGCTTGCCAAACGAATAATCCCCTGCTTGGATATTAAAGACGGAACAACGGTGAAGGGCGTGAACTTCATTAACTTCCGCGATGCGGGCGACCCCGTCGAACTGGGTGCCCGCTACAGCCGCGACGGTGCCGACGAACTGGTCTATCTGGACATAACCGCCTCGCACGAAGGGCGGAAGACGTTTACCGAACTGGTGAAAAAGGTGGCAGCCAACATCAGCATACCCTTCACCGTAGGCGGCGGCATCAATGAACTGAAAGACGTTGACCGCCTGCTCGGTGCCGGTGCGGACAAGGTGTCCGTAAACTCCGCCGCCCTGCGCCGTCCCGAATTGATTGAGGAGATCGCGAAAAACTTCGGCAGTCAGGTCTGCGTTGTCGCCGTCGATGCCGAATACGCCGACGGCAAATGGCTCTGCTACCTCAACGGCGGGCGCATCCCGACCGGCAAAGACCTCTTCGCATGGGCTGCCGAAGCCGAAAGTCGCGGTGCAGGCGAAATACTGTTCACCAGCATGACACACGACGGCGTGAAAAACGGCTACGCCGACGATGCCCTGTCCGCCCTGT
>LBCX01000283.1 GCA_001657575.1 Bacteroidales bacterium Barb4 | reverse complement strand
GGTCGATAAACGTTGCTATATGGGTCGATAAACGTTGCTATATGGGTCGATAAACGTTGCTATATGGGTATATAAGTTATTGATTAAAAAAAGAAAAAACGTGTCTAAAAGCATTTAAAAGCATTTAAAAGCATTAAAAACCTTTTTTCTAAAAAATTTTAATTAAAAAAACAAAGAAAAAAACCCTAAAAAACAGGGTTAAATTTCGATAAATTTGATGATATTTCTATCAATATTTTTAGACATCACCTCAATGATTTTCTTTTCCTCAAAATACATAAACTCATCAGAAACCATCTCATAAAAATCTTTAGCCATAATTGCATCGTCTTTGTGTTTTGCATAGCCAATGAGATTCAAAACAACCTGTTTTGGTGTATTAAAATTCGATAGATAAGCAATGGTGGGCGATTTACTTTCACCAGAATAATAATAAATCGTAGGAATCAACACATACAGACTACCAATTCTTGTCTTTGGGAAAGTAACCAATACCAACCACTTAGGATTAGAATTTCTTTCGATTAAATACAAAGCATGATTTTCTGTAAAACCAATCCTAAGCCCTGCACTAACGAGATTTATATCTTTAGGCTTAATAAAACCTAAGCCAAGCAAGAACAGGCGTAATACGCCAAATAAATTTATACTATCACGCGTTCTAAGTTTATTAGCAGACTTTGAAAAATCACCAAAAGCCTTACTTACAACAAGCCCCTGCATCTTGTAGTAATTTTCTGAATGTTCCGTTTTTTCCTGCGTAACTTTATCAAAACTGGCATTAGCCTTAGCTTTTTTCTTGAGCGTAGCAAACTCGGAGCGATAGACCCTTAAATAATCCTTGATGGCTCGTTCTTCGAGCTTTGAGAGAGTGCGACCATCCATATATTTTTTAAACAAACCAATAAAAACCGTTTCCAAAGCCGTCTTTTTTTTGACGGCTTGGGCATGAGTGTGCGCCATTCCCATCGTATTAATATCAGCTTGTGATAGCACTGTGACCCCCTAATTTTTTGCCGTTTTCTTACGTTTTAATCGATTTTTATACGTTATTTGCCGTTTTCTTACGTTTTGACCGATTTTTATACGTTTTTGGTCGTTTTCTTACGTTTTAACCGATTTTTATACGTTATTTGCCGTTTTCTTACGTTTAAACCGATTTTTATACGTTTTTGGCCGTTTTCTTACGCCCAAATCGGTTTTGAATATTTTAATGGCATAGATTAATCACATTATGCTAGTATTTTTAAAAATCTTCCATAGTTTTTAGCCTCGCAGAGCACGTTGAGACGTTTCTCAAAATTTCGCCACTATCGTAGGCTAAAAATTTTAAGAAACGCACACCGTGCTAAAGGGGAACCCCTTTAGAATCCCCACCGTCCCATATCGTCACCCAAGCAAAAAGCATTGGGCTAGAAAGTGGGACAGCAACCCAAAAAGGAACATCAAAATGTCGTTTGGAATGATGAGAACCAATGTCGGTGCAAAAGGTAAAGCGCAACCGCATTTTAATTACATCATGGCATTGGGTAGATACGCCAAAAAATCAGACGAGATTGAGTACACCGAAAATGGCAATATGCCGAGCTGGGCAAAACATAACCCAGCCGAGCTATGGGAATGTGCCGACCTATTCGAGCGTAAAAACGGTTCGACTTATCGGGAACACGTTGTAGGATTACCCCGTGAGCTGAACAAAGAACAACGCCTTGCCCTGGTGAAAGAGTGGATAACCCAAGAAGTGGGGAATAAACCCTATTCTGTGGCACTGCACAACGTCATAGCGAGCGATGGCGAGCAACAGCCCCATATACATCTGATGTTCTGTGAACGGCTTCAGGACGGCATAGAACGCACACCACAGCAGTTTTTTAAGCGATACAACAGCAAAGATCCAAGCAAAGGTGGTGCAAGAAAAGACAATACAGGGAAAACACCTCAACAACGAGAGCTTGAAATCAAAGAACAGCGGTTACGGTGGCAAGAAATGGCAAATCGCCACTTACTCGAAGCAGGCTTTAAGCCAAGCATTGATGTTAGGAATTGGAAAGACAAGGGATTGGACGAAAAGCCTAAAAATAAACCTATGTGGCAATGGCAGTCCGAGAAACGCGCTGAGAAGCTTTTACAGGCGTTTCAGATAGAAGTGCTACCTACATACCAAAACGAGGCTAGACCACCTAAAAACGAGCCGTATGAGGCTAGAAATGATGTTTATGATAGCCCTAGCCCGTTTTAGTTGGTTTTGCCGTAGCCTTGAGCAAGCAAATAGGGCATATACACCGCTACTTTGCTAATATCACGCTGTAATTCACTTGAAATGCGGTTCACAAAGGCTTGCATACTCTCACCGCTACCGCCGAACTTGCCACCAAAACCGCTATCATTGGCTAGTTTACTAGCGAAATAGTCCGCCTGTTTTTGGGTGAGTAGTTTGTTTTCGTTGTCTGCGGTACCGTTCACCCAGTCGATTGTATTGGGGTCACGTTCTACTAGCTGTTTAGTGGCTTTCTGCTTGAGTTTAAACGTAAACCCTGTGATTGTTCGCCCCTGCTTGTGCTGTTCATAGCTTGCTTTGATATCGGTATTCTCATTGATTTGTTCGATGGCTAAATTCAATACACGCCTCTTTAAAGCCTCAATACGTTGATATTCGCTATCATGTAACCCTAATCTGTTCCTTAGCTCTTGCAGTTCAATCACAGGGGTTTTGCCTGTGCTACGCCACTGGATAAGCAACTCATACAGCCTTACAGCGTATTTGCTTTGTAGATTGCTTATTTGGTCGATATCATATTCAGTAAAACGTTTCTCAAGCCTTGTGATCAGCGGTATCACGTCACTTGCAAATACCAACTCGACACAGCCCAACTCATCAATATAGCCGATTTTATCCACCCAACGGCTTTTGTAATGCCCCAGTTTGCCTGTGCGTTCATCGACCTTGCTATAAGCAAAACCTGTTTCATACAAACCCTGTACCGCCTCTTTAAGAACCTTGTAGGCGGTGTGTTTCTCAACATCAAACTGATTGATATAACTACTAGCATGAATACGTAGCAAACTGCCTGCCTGGATAAGTGTTTGATGTTCCCTAGCTTCCAATATTGCCAGTAGAATTAACCGCTGTTCAGCAAGGTCAAGTGTGTAGCTTGCCTCGATTAGCGCATTGTCTTTAACGATAAGTTGAGCCATATATTACCTTAGCAACAAATAAGATATATGTTGTTATAACAACATATATCTTATTTGTTGTCAATTGGTCGATAAACGTTGCTATATGGGTCGATAAACGTTGCTATATGGGTCGATAAACGTTGCTATATGGGTCGATAAACGTTGCTATATGGGTATATAAGTTATTGATTAAAAAAAGAAAAAACGTGTCTAAAAGCATTTAAAAGCATTTAAAAGCATTAAAAACCTTTTTTCTAAAAAATTTTAATTAAAAAAACAAAGAAAAAAACCCTAAAAAACAGGGTTAAATTTCGATAAATTTGATGATATTTCTATCAATATTTTTAGACATCACCTCAATGATTTTCTTTTCCTCAAAATACATAAACTCATCAGAAACCATCTCATAAAAATCTTTAGCCATAATTGCATCGTCTTTGTGTTTTGCATAGCCAATGAGATTCAAAACAACCTGTTTTGGTGTATTAAAATTCGATAGATAAGCAATGGTGGGCGATTTACTTTCACC
>LBCX01000282.1 GCA_001657575.1 Bacteroidales bacterium Barb4 | reverse complement strand
TGAAATAATCCCAAGAACCTTAATAACTTACGGTTAATTTCTTATACGGGTCTTTATTTCAAGAAAAGCCGCATAATACCAAACAGGGGTATAGGTTTTGCCTGTACGGGGTTATGGTTTATTATGCGGTTTCCTTTCTTTTTGAATTTAGTGTTTTTTAATCCTGCAATAGTATCTCTTTTTTACACGGGGCAAATCTAAGGTAACAGGGTTTGGAACCCTGTTAGGGGTGGCAAGGAGGGCAACCACGAGGGTTACCCCTACCAAATTACGAAAATATTATTATTATACAAATGAAAGAATCAATAGTTATAAAAAACTTTGGGCCTATTAAGGAGATAGAAATAAAAGATATACGCCCGTTAACTGTTTTTATAGGAGAATCCGGAAGTGGTAAGAGTACTATAATGAAGGTTGTTGTGTTATTTCGCTGGATATATAAAATGTTAAATATCAGGTCTTATCTAAAACATGCAAATATTTCACAGTCGCCATTTAATTTTAATTTTAAGTCTTATCTAAAAAACAATGGCCTAACAGACTTTGTTAAGAATAATACAGAAATTATTTACCAAAAAGGCAAAACTACATCATTATAAAGACAGACTTGCAACTTCGCCAATCGTTTCAAAAGAAGAATTGAGTTTAGAAAAAATGTGTTTTATTGCCGATAAAAGAAATCTTATTCCTGATATTTTAGCTACAAAAAAGAACGATAAAATGCCCATGAATTTCTTTTTAGAAGAAACATTCAATGACTTTAGTATTTCTTCCGAATCTATAAATGAATTAAATATTGATTATCTTGGGGTTAAATATTTTTCAAAAGAATCTAGTTCCGGTGTAAAATATTTTATTGAAAGTATCAGAGAAGATGAAAATTATACAATAAACTTAGAAGATGCTTCATCCGGTACTCAAACAATAGTTCCTTTGTCTGTAATAATTGAATATTTTTCAAAATACTATGATTTTACCAGCAGATTTAATAAAATCATTTTTAATTATATGTCTCAGAGCGACAATCTAAAAGATTTCAGAGCAGACCAAAATATTGGAGATATAAATTGCAGGAATATTCATCTTCACATAGAGGAGCCGGAACTAAGTCTTTATCCCGAAAGTCAAAGAAACTTGATAAATTTCATGGTAAACAGATGTTTTATTCAGGAACATAAGGACTATACTATGACTGTTATGATGGCTACGCATAGTCCGTATATTATCAACCATCTTAATTTATTGATAATGGCTGACAGGAAAAATACTTTTGAAGAAAATGCCCGGCTACGATTAGAAAATGTGGAAGTTTATGAAATTATAGATGGTTACTTGAATAATCTAAAACGAGAAGAAAAATTTCTCATTGATACAACTCCTTTATCAGATCCTATCTCAAACATATACGAGCGTTATAATCAGTTAAATCAATAGCAAATGGTTTCTTTATTGAATACAAAATATGTCGCTTACATCAATGCAAGGAGACCACATGTTTCTCCTTGCATTGATGTGTCTAATATCAAATTTGAGATTATTGATGATGATTATTTCGATATTCAAGATTTGAAGCCAACAATAAAACAGCCATTAGGGGCTGGCAGTGCAACTTATAAGAATCCAACTAATAAGATAATTGTATTTATTGATTATGAAAATTTCTTAAAGCAGATACCGGAAGATCTAACGAAGGAATTAAAAAGGTGTGATTTTATTGCCTATGATTTAGGTGGAAAGTCTTTTTTCCTTTTTGAATGAGTTGTCGAAAGGTAAAATACAGAATAAGCAAAGCGATGCAAAACTTCAGTTAAGCGGTACTCTGACTAATCTATATAAAGTCTCTGAGATAAAATTGTTTATAGATAGTTTTACAAAAAAGATGTGTGTTTTCTCAGGGGGAACACCTTCAATAAAATCACCGGATAAAGTTGCTGATCCTTTTGATTGCATTAAACAACTTTTACCCTCGCCAAATAAACTTAATTTTCAACCTATTACAAAATTAGGCTTTGAACTCATTGAGACAAGTGTTATTGATGTTTGAATCACTATCCTGCGGCGGGAGATTTTGCAGTTTATTGCCTGTTTATTTGCGGCATTGGATTTTGTCTGTATATTCGCAATCTGTTTTTCATCGTTTGTAACATATCTTTTTTTATTCGTTAGCTATAATGCTAACCCTATGACACAAATTAAAACGCTTTGCCTGTGAAGGTAGGGTGTTTCTGCTTTGTGGATAATAAATTTTCTATCTTTCTTTTGTTGCGTAGCCGTCTCGAAGGGACAGGAGATTTCCGCCCCACGTGGAGCGGAGCGGAATGTGGAGTTACACAAGGAGCGACACCGTCAGAGAAGTCCTGAAAGGACAATAAATATATATTGTTACAACCCGTAGTGCATTTAGAAAAAAGTAAAAAAGAAGTTGTTCATTATCAATAAAATGATTATATTTACTTGTCTACCAAACAATTAAATACATGAACAATTTCTTTTTTACTTTTTTCTAAATGCACTACGGGTAACATATAATATTCTGTCGTCCTTGCAGGACTTCCTTAGCGGTGTCATTCCATAACCCCACATTTCGCTTCGCTGCATGTGGGGTTGAAATCTCTTGCCCTTTCAGGGCATCTGTGTAATAACAGTTAATTAACCTCTTCGATACCTGCGAAAAGTATAACCCCTAACAGGATTTGAAATCCTGTTAGGGGTCTCTATCGCTAAAAAAATGTAGAAAGAATCGGCATCAATAATTATCAAACGCTTGCCTCAAGTCTTCTATCAGGTCTTCCACGTCTTCCAGCCCGATGGACAGGCGGAGGGTCTGTATGGGTATGCCCGTTGCGGCGAGTTCCTCGTCGTTCAATTCGTGGTGCGTTGTCCGTGCCGAGTTGGAGATGAGAGAGCGGGCATCGCCGATGTTTACGTGGAAGGAGAATATTTTCAGGGTTTCGATAAAGCGTTTGGATTCCTCTTCCGTGCCGTTGAAGCCGAAGGCGAACAAGCCACCTGTCCCTTTGGGGAAGTATTTTTTTGCCTGCTTCTTGTATTTGTTTTGCGGCGTGGCGGGATGGCTCACCCATGACACTTTGGGATGTTTGTGCAGGAAAGTGGCGATGCGCAAGGCTGAGTCGCTTTCCTTTCTGACCCGTTCGCTCAGTGTTTCCAATCCCTGCAAAATTAGGTAGGCGTTGAACGGTGCAAGGGGTGCTCCGAGCAGATTAAGGTAGATGCTGCGTGCCCGTGCGGCAAAGGGGAAGGCTGGGAAAGTCTCCACGACGTTACGGTCGCCCAGTGTGAAAACCTTTTCCTCAAACTGCGGGTGACGACCTGCCAGCCAGTTGAATTTGCCGGCGTCAAGTATCAATCCGCCGATAACCGCACCGTGTCCGCTGTATGCCTTTGTCGTGGAATAGACGACCACATCTGCGCCGTACTCAATCGGGTTCAGCAGGTAGGGCGTTGCCAGCGTGTTGTCCACAATAAGCGGGATACCATGCTTATGCACTTCGGCGGCAATCTCCTCCAAGTCGGCTACGGCATTGATGGGGTTGCTGATGGATTCGAGGAAGACGGCTTTGGTGTCCTTTTTGATAAGGGAGCGGAGGGCTTTCAGGTCGTTCACGTCATCAAGCAGGTCGATTTCCACACCCAGCCGTTTGTACAGTTTCTTGTAGGCATCGAATGTCGCCCCGTAGATGCGGGAGGCGGCT
>LBCX01000281.1 GCA_001657575.1 Bacteroidales bacterium Barb4 | reverse complement strand
CGTACCCCCGAAAAAAACAGCGATTTGAGCGATGAGCGGGGGGAAGCGGGAGCGACCCTCTGCGATAGAGCGAAAGTGCCGCCGCCGGCTCGCCGGTTTTCGGATTAAGGCGGGATTTTAACGGGCTGGGCGCTAATTGCTTGTGGGATTTCGGGATACGCTTGTAATTTATTTAACCGTTTATTACTATACATTCATGTAGCAAATTATTTTTGATTAGGGGGATAAAATATGCCAAATTTAGACATGGACGGTCCATATAAGATGAACTCAGCTATGATTGATGCGGTAATAACTGGAGCCAGCGCAGGGAATTATGCACTCGGTTACAAATGTAATGGGGATAATGTTATTCGGTATGTAGGTCGTTCTGATACTGATGTTAATATGCGGCTGAAAGATCATTTAAGCGAAGAATATGAAATATTTTTTTATTCGTATGCGACATCACCAAAAACGGCTTTTGAGAAAGAATGTAAAAATTTCCATGATTTTGGAGGGGAGACACAATTAAACAACATAATTCATCCTGATAAGCCAAGTAATTCAAAACATTGGAGGTGCCCTGTATTATGGTGCGCTACTAATGGATATATGAGCTTAGAAGACTCTCTCCGGCTGGGCTATGGAATTTAATGTAAAAACCTGCATATAGTACTCAAATGTGTGTGAGTTATGCTACTTTTTCACATACAACGATATATTCAAACATCATAGTGTTTACGGTTTTGCCTGCTTTGTTGGTGGGGGAGTTTTTGCAGGGCATTGATTTATTGCTCAATGCTCGTTGATAGGTAATAATATGCTTAAATCCGTTTTCCTCAAATCTTTCGGCTATGAATTGATCTGTAGGCAGTTGCACTTCTTTAACAGTTCTGTTGCCTACTACATAAATTGCTTTCCCGCCCATTTTTACGCTTTCGGCAACCTGTTTTATTGAACTGCCAAGGTCGTTATAAAAAGCAGAGACTTCTAATGCTCGTTTATTGTCGGTTTTTGTAATTTGAGCGACATAATCGGCGATGATGCCATTCGATAGTGCGGTTTTTGATTTTGTCCCTCCCATTAGCATTCCGTCTATTTTCCGCGCATAGTCAATACCAAGCCATTCATTGGAAAGGGTTGAGAATTGCCCGTACGCGACGGTTGTTCGGCTATCACCATATGGTGGGCTTGTAAGCACTACGTCAAAAAACTCGTGTTTTGGCCGGAATGAACTGTAGTGCAAATCAACAGTTATTTTTTTCTGTAATCTGGGCAAATAATAATATTCATAATATGAAATGGTATCTGTCAGTTTTTTGAAATAAACGCCTATTACGTCAGGACTAAAGTTTAATATATCTTCGTTTTTCATGCGATACAGCTTAAATTCATTGTTTCTTGTGTATGAGCAGTCTCTGACTGTTTCGGAGAATGGAATCATGAAGAAATTTTTTATGTTTTCGTCTTTGATATCATTGATAAAGTGCTTGATGACGGTTAAATTGGCAATAACAGCGCTTGAAAACCAAAAATCTATATTTGTAATAGTGGGGTTTTTGAGTTTTTTGATGTTTTGCTCGTCTTTTAGGAACTCAAAGACATTTTCTCGAAGTTCTTGTTTTGTTTTTGCGATGGCATCGTGTGAAATCTTTGTGAACTTAACCTTTGATATTAATATTGCTAAAGGGTTAATATCGAAACCATACATTTCAGTTAATCCACACTCAAGAGCACTCATAAATGAAGACCCGGAGCCGCAATAGGGGTCAAGTAAGCGACCATCTGATATATTAAGTTCTTTGAGAATATCAATGCCTATCTGTGGTAACATTGTTGCCGGATATTTGTGTAAATTTGGGTACCCGGATGAGTATGATTGCCCTGTATAGTCATATTTTGTATTTCGTACTACTTGATATTTCATAAATCTTTTATGCTCCTAAACAACAGAGGGAGTCTGTCTTCGTAAGTCCTGAATCCTGTGCCGTGATTTCGCGCCATTGTTCCTTTGTCATGTAATCTTAAATCCACAAGGATGTTTTCTGCCCTAAATTGGTCTGACAGTAAATCCGGAGACGTTTCTTTCATCAATTGCGCTCTGTAGAAATTAAAATACTCTATGCCATCGCGTTCTTCGGTAAATGCAGACGCAAAAATCAGTGAGGGGATTTTTTGCATAAACCGTTCGGCTAAATCTTGTAATTGCCATACGGCTACAATAGCGCCTGAAACATGGCGTACCGAGATTTCTGTTTTCTGTACATCAAGGAAAAGCCCGGCACTGTTTGGTTTTAGCGACATGGTATAATAGAGTCCTTGCCGCCCATCCTTGTCTAAACTTCCGTATTCCTTGACCGCCTCTAATGGCGGCATTTTCCATACTTTATTGTTGAATGTAAACAGAGTTATAAGTCCGTTGACATTTGTTCGATGTGCTTTTAGCTCCGCACCGTCAATATCGGGGTGTGCATCATTGTTTTCTTCGATGCCTAAGAGCGTTTCGAGAGTATAGCCTATTCCGGTAGCTCCGTGTCGTTTTGACTGGACATAGCCGAGTTTTTTTATTTCGTTGAATCTGACAGAAAATTCTTCTATGGTCATAAAATCGCTTCCTTGTGTTGTAAGCAGACTAACATAAATTTCATTGCGGGTGCAATCGTAAAACATTTCTACATCTGTAAAACATAGAAAATATTGCCTAAGTTGAGGAGAAATAGTTATATTCTATGGCAAGGAGAACTATTATGATTAGTTTAGCTGTTGTAATTATTTTTTTCGGACTTGTTCTTACTGCGGTGCTTTCCGGAGGGACAATCTTAAATTATGTTGACATTCCCAACATTATAATAATTGTAATTATTCCGTTATTATATCAATGGGCAATTTTCGGGAAATCAATAAAAACGGCTTTCTCCATACCGTTTAAGAAAAACCACACCAAAGAGGAATTACTGCAGGCAGAGCTGTTTTTTAAGACTTATAATAAAGTAACATGGGTTTGGGCTGTTATTGTTGTGCTTATAGGCGGCATGGCAATAATGAAAAATCCGGTAAACACAGCGATTCTCGGACCCAATCTTGCGGTATCAATGATTTCAATAATATATGCCGGAATAATCAGTGTGACAGTGATTATTCCGTATTTGACAAAAATAAAAAGATATTCCGTACTTTGAGATGTGTGTATTCCGGCAGAAATCTTCAGCCGTGTTTCATACGGGAAAAGGCTGTGAGCCTTTTCCCGGTTTTACTGCCCTTTGTGAGCCTTGATGATTTGTTTTACTGCCTGACGAATCAGGATGCTGGCTTTGGTGCCGCTTTCGTCGGCTATTTCCTGGAGGGTTTTGTAATCTCCGGCGTCTAAGCGGATTTTGACGGACTCTTTCTGCTTGACTTTTCGCGGCGGGGCAGCAGTGCTGACCGGGGTCTCTTGTGCCTCTGCCGCGCCTCCTTCGTGCCTCTGTTGTACCCCTTGTAGGGGGTTAGCGTGGGTCTCAGGTACCTCTTTTGTGCCTCCGATATTGCGGGCGGCCATGTCGGTCTTTATCAGGTCTGCTATTGATGCATCGCCTCTTTTGGTTGCCATTTTTATGTACTCCTTTTATTCCATGAGAGCGGCGGCCAGGGTTTCAAAGTCCGGAATGGTCTTTGTGCGGGGTGCAAAGTCTGTTACGCTTTTGTGGGCAATTTGGCTTTCGGCTATTTTGCTGTCCTGCGGTATCATAAATATCTGATAGTTCT